>CAWIYT010000046.1:0-68688 GCA_963840085.1 uncultured Nitrososphaerales archaeon | reverse complement strand
TATCTCTCTTTCCAGATACCTTTCTTCAGGATAGTATCCCGTAGTAGATACTTTCTTGCCATTGTTGTACCAGTCAACATAAATAGATATACATTCGTCAATGGCATGTAGGTCCATGCTATTTCCCAGCCTGTGTCTTAAGAACCTCTTCAGTCCTTTCTGCAAGTTAGATAGTTTACCCATTGTTTGTGTGGATGATGTACTGATGTCCAGATATGTTTGTCTATCAGGTACTGGTCACAATATTTTTTCATTACGGAATTTCTTCTACTAAACTGGCTGCCATTGTCAGTAAGCAGATTTCCATAATTCCAGTCATGCAGATTCTTCATACCTTCTACTACTACAGTATCATCCTTCTCATCTTTCAGTCGTAACGCCCATCATCCCTTTCTGGAATGATCGTCTTCCATTGTAAGTAGTGGTACTCCATTAAATCTTGTCAGGTCAGCCTGTATCAGATCATCAGGATTATCCCATTCAAAAAACTGGTATTCTCTTCTTCTGACCAGTCTTTTCTCAGCGTCAACAAGTTGATGTCTTGTCAATATGTTGTAGGCTGTAGTCTTGCTAATGTGCTCCTCTCTTCTCCTCTACCTTCTACATTCAGACTCTCATTTACAATATTTACCAGCTGTTCTGACCCAAAACCGGTAGCATTTCTTACCTCGACTATCCTTTTCTCTATATCGTTAGGAGTTCTGCTTGGACTGTTATGTGGTCTTTTGGATCTGAACCTCAGACCTATAATACCTTCTTCTCTGAACCTTTTTTACCACTCGCTGCAACTGACGTTTTACTCCTGCTAATCATGTACGCGGCTTCTTGTCTTGTTATCCTGATCAGGTCACTAACGAGTGTTCTGACTACTGCATGATACCGCTTTCTAACTATTTCTGACTCTTTCTTTAATATGTCGATATGCCATTTCTCTAGATACACCTCTCCTTGTACAATAATCATTGATTTTCACTTCTTTGTTTATTGTGAAGGAGGGGTGACGCATGTCTCTTCAGTTACCATCTGCCCGTTTAAAAGATTCTTTTCTAATTGATCTGTTTATGCTAAACTATTAATTCTTTTTTTGATTAAAATTTACGAAGTTTTCTATTTCAGATTTAATATTAACTACTATATTGAAAGAAACTCAATGATTATACTTTGTCATAAAAGTTATAATAATATTATAATAAAAAGACCTGTTAACTTAACGATATCAATTTACCTGTGAATGTTCTATTCTAACATATATGTCGTTACTATTTGTCAGAAATAAAGAACATCCACTGTTATAGTAATGTATTCTTTTTGTATTTGTATTTTCTGGGATCGAGTTTTAGAAATACATCTAGAGCATTATCTATTTTTAAAGATGAAAAAAGAAGTTATATGTATCTGTCTGGAATCGAATCCAGAGGTTTGGTTCATTAACTATTTACAAACGTAAACGAGTGTCTGCTTTTGCTTTGTTGCCTAACTTATTTGAATAAGATTTTTATTCTAATTAGGTACGTAATTGTTGTACCTACCAACATAGGTTACAATTTCACTTACACACATAGGTAACACTTTCTAGTTCTGCTAATAGGAAGTGTATGAAAAATAGAATTACAAACAAAATTTAATTTAATTCATGAGAAAGAATGGACTGGTGGAGATACTATAACTGACATCTACATACGATATCAGATATCCAGAAAGATATACTACAAATGGAAGAACAGGTACCTAAAGGATGGCATAGATGGTCTGCAGGATAGAAGTAGAAAACCACACACAATATTCAACCTGCAAAGGTAACAAATGAGATAGAACAAGAAATACTGGATTTACATATCACAAAAAGATTTGGATGTAACCGTATAAGATTCAGGTTAAAGAGATTAAAGGAAATATCACTCAGTACTAAAACCATATACAAGGTACTGAAAAGACATGGTCTGAACATATTGAAATGTAAAATCAAAAATAGAAGAGAATGGAAAAGGTTTGCAATGGAAAAACCCAATCAAATGGTACAGATGGATATTTTAGGACCATTTTACCTTCAAAATTGTGCTCAAAAGAATTATTTTATCAGTTGTGAAGATGACTGTTCAAGAAAAACATCAAGTGAATGGTCTGAAAGAAAAAGAAGTGTTGTAGATGTACTAGATGTACTTGAAGACTACATTGTGTAGAGAATGGAAAACCTCACAAAGTAATGCATGACAATGGTAAACAATTTACATCCAAAATATTCAAAGGTTTCTTGAAAAAGAACAAGATAAAGGATAAACCAATTCCAAAATTCTATCCACAACTACAAGGTAAAATTGAGGCGTACAACAAAAGATAGTTAAAAATGAGTTTCTAGCAATTGAAAATATTCCCAATGTAAATGATGGAAAGAAAATGTATTCTATGTTCGTAAAAGCATACAATGAAGATAGAGAACATGGTGGTATCAATGGTTACACACCATCTGAAATGTTTCTTATGAAAGGAACAAGATTAAATAATTCCAGTAGTAACAACACAGTCAAGCAGATAAAAGAAAGTGTTACCCATGTTGGTAAGTGAATCTGTTACCTATCTATGCAAAGTATAAACACGTAATCATTTGATAGTTATAGTTTGAAACCAATTATACAACGATGCTTTTAGTACCATCTCTCTTATCATGTTCTCAAATCTGATAGCAGTAACATATTCTCTACCAAACATTCTCTTTATGCAGGAAAAAACAGTTTCTACAATCCATCTCTGACCATATCTTACGCTATCCTTCCATTCTTGTAAATTATTTTTCTGCATTTTCACAGTCTTGTTTCTAAGGTAATGATTGGTCTTTCTACATCTGGAATTCTTTCGTACCTTTATTGCTGGTTTGATTCCTTTAAATGACAATATCTGAAAATTATTGTTACTGTCATAGGAACCATCCATAATGGCAGTTTCTATTATCTTATTCTGCTTTATTGTTATGTCATCTACTAATTCTGGCAGTACTTTTCCATCATGTACTTGTTCACTGGTTACATGTAATGATATAATTCTCTTTCGTTTGATATCTACACAGCAACATGTATCTTTAGATAGCCTCTCTTGACATTCCACTTGTGTCTTATCCATTCCCCCTCTGTTTGTAACTTTAACACCAGTAGAATCAATTGCAATTACAAAATTATCAGCATGTAAACTAGTTTTGTCATCATCGTTTATTTTGATATCCAATCTGTTGATTCTTCTACAGATCCTGCTATAATCTGGAATTGATGGTAACGTGTTTGAAGCATGTTCTCGTACTACGCCTTCAGTCTGTCTGTACGGTAAATGAAAATATGCTCTCATGTAACCTAATAATTTTATGAATGAATCTGTGGATATACGAATTTTCTACCTTCTTTGCCTTCATTCATCTTTTCTAGTTCGACATGCCAGTTATCAATAACGTCAAAATCTAGTAACACCTCGCCTCTTTTTACTAGAGACTCATTGTAATTTCTCCAGTTCACATAGTATTACTATAATAGGTTAGTAAATGTGTTAGGAAGAACGAGTTAGGCAACAAGGCATCTGCTTTCATAATTGATGAGAGACACAATGATTCAGGTCGGGAACAACAAACATTACTGGTTGTGGATTTGTATTGAACCAGTACATAGATCTATTCTTGGAATTAATATCTCCCGAGCACGAAATATGCTTGTTTTATCCTCATTTTTGGAATCATTGATTAGCAAATATGGTCGACATTCAGTCTATTCAGATGGTGCTACTTGGTATCCATCAGAAGCATGCAAGACACTAAGATTGAAACACTATTTGCATTCTTCAGTGGAGAAGAGTTTGATAGAAAGGGTTATGCAGTACTTTAAAGATAGGACAGAGAATTTTGATGATTATTATCCTTGTTTAAAGAAGGATATATGTAATCAAGATCATGTGTATAATTGGATAGAACTATTTGTATCAATGTATAATAATACCATATAGTAGAAAATAAAATTCCTGTTCTAACAAAGGAGGTGGGTAATCTCTTAAATTAAGAGCCTAATAAAATAGATCTTTTGCGTAATTAGGAAGGAATCAAAATATTCTGAAAATTAAATTAATTTTTGTAAATTTTATAAATTTAATAACATTATTCTCTTTTATCTTAGATCAGATATGTAATATTTTACATGGTTACTAATTACGCAATAGATCTAATGTATATACAGGACTTTAGCTAATTCTATTTATTCTTCTATTTTGATTTTTGTTTGATATCTAATTTTTTGATCTACTATCTTGAATTTCTAGATTGTTATAAAATACCAAAATTATCTAAATGATAATTGTTAAATAACTTCTATTATTTTTTTTATCTTTTTATCATTAATATATCTATATTAAGTAAATATACTCTTTATTGGATTTTTAATGTAAAAAGTGTCTAAATATAGAATTATCATATATATTTCAATTAGTTACTGTTTTTTGTTATTTAATATGACTTAACCATTGGCTAGTCTCTATGAAAATTTATTGTTCTTGCTTTTTGTAAATTATCTCTGTATTCAATCATTTTTATTCTACTATTAGAATAAATTTTCTATTAATAAATTTGCTGAAAGTTGTTCAAAATTAAATATTAAAGTATTAGTTATTTTCTACTAAACATTTCTAATAAGATCAAATTTATCATAAATCCATTATATTGATTGAATCAAGTTTATAACTATAACTCTTAAATTAATGCTTTGTGTATTTTTATCAATCTGGGCTCGTAGCGCAGACCATAAGGGCGCATAATGGATAGCGCGGACGCCTCCTAAGCGTCAGGCCGAGGGTTCAAATCCCTCCGGGCCCGTACCAAATTTATACACTTTTATTCGGCCCAAGCCATTGTAATAATATATGCAACGAGTTATAAGTAAAACTCAATCTTTTGATCCTATGTTTAATTTTTTATATGCTTTAAAAGCACCTGAAAGTAAAAGACAATATCCAAGAAGATTCGAAATGTTTCTAAATTTTTTAAAATTAAAAGGAAACTTAAATAAAAAAGCATTATCTTTTTATAATAAAGCTAACTCAAATCCACAATGGCTACAAGAAAATTTTATGAAGTTCATAGAATATCAAAAAAAGAGGGTTGAAAATGGAGAAATATCTGCAAACACTATAAGTAACTATTATAAGGCTACAAAACTATTCTGTGAAATGAATAATATTATTATAAATTGGAAGATTATATCGAGAGGTATTCCTTTTGGCAGAAAGGCAGCAAATGATAGAGCGCCAACCATTGAAGAAATTCAAAAAATTCTGGAATATCCAGATAGAAGAATAAAGCCTATAATCTATGTTATGGTATCCTCAGGAATAAGATTAGGAGCATGGGATGAATTACAGTGGAAGCATGTTATTCCTTTTAATGATAGTATGGGTAATGTTATTGCCGCAAAAATAATAGTTTATCCTGGAGATAAAGAAGAATATTTTACTTTTATTACGCCAGAAGCATACAAAGCATTAGAAGATTGGATGAATTTTAGAAGTTCTTATGGCGAAACAATTACTGATGATTCATGGATTATGCGAGATATTTGGCAAACTACAAATATTGAATATGGTGCAAATTTTGGTCTTGCAACATGTCCAAAAAAGTTGGCAAGCGTTGCTATAAAAAGAATTATAGAAAGAGCATTATGGTCACAAAAAGTTAGATATAAACTAAATAATGGTGAAAGAAGACATGAATGGAAGACAGTTCATGGTTTCCGTAAATTCTTTAAAACAAGAGCTGAACAAGTAATGAAACCAGCAAATGTCGAGATTTTAATGGGTCATAGTATTGGAATTTCAGATTCCTATTACCGACCATCTGATAAAGAAATTTTAGATGATTATTTAAAAGCAGTAGATCTTCTTACAATAAATACTACTCAAATAGTTCTTGAAAAACAGATTATTGAATTAAAAGAAAAAAGCAAAGATAATGAATACATCATCAAAGCAAAATTACAGGAAAAGGATGAGCAAATTGTAGAACTCAAGAAGAATGACAAATTCAAGGAAGATGCATTGACTCATCTATCAGATCAATTAATGGTTTTAACAGAACGAATACAACAGCTAGAAAATAACCAAAATGAAACTTGATTTTTTTCAATAATTGAATAAATAATGAGAATATGTCCTAACTGCAAATGATAATTATAGTAGTACAATTATCTTTCAAATACCGATATTCTTAAATTATTATAACAATACCATAACATATAATTAAAGAAATAAAAAAATGTTACATCTGGAAGATGTTTGGTTTTAGGTAATAATTTTGTAGTCGAGTCCCACTCCCGGCGTTTAACTCGTGGAGTCATTCAAACGTAATTAATTTATTTTCAATTCATGGGGATTTGAACCCTTTACTTCTGTTTATGGATTATAGGGAATTATGATTACTGAGTGAATGAATCAGAGCTCGATTGTTTATAGGAAATTGATTATTGTGTAGATTTGGTATTACAAGGACATATCCATAACTATCAAAGATCAGTATCGTACAACGAATTACTAAAATGCATAACACATCTTTTATTATCACAATAGTATAAATCAAAAGAATGTCCTCTTATAAATAATATGAATATGGTTAGGACATTATAATAGTCTATTTATTAGACAAAGTCAACTATGTATTTATAAAATGATGAAAAAAGTGTTCCCAACAGCAGAGATGAATTCATACTATAAATATAATTAAAAATAAAAATTTTCTTGAATTAAGGTTCTGTACCCTGCATTCATTTGACCATTATTCTCAAGTAAAAATAGACTAAACAGAATATTTATATCGAAAAAAAATTCTATAGAAATAATGAATGTTGAAAAAATAACTTTATCCTCAATTTTATCTATCTTGACAATATTTTTAGCAATATCTTTTGTTGTAAGCGGAAATATAATACAAGACATTTCAGCACAGTCATCAAGTGAGGGTGAAAAAAACCAGACCAGTACCGCAGGAGCAGCAGCTGAAGAAGAACAAGAACCTGCAATAGGTGAAACATTTGTCTGGCAAGGTACTGTTTCTTCCATGCCAGATCCATTGAAAGGACATGAATCTCATCAAGTTACGGTATTGCTTCCACCTAGAGAAGATAAAGCTGTATATTCAGGACTACTGACTTTTATTGCAAGCAAACCAGTTGAAGCAGTGACATTACATTATTATGATACAGAAGGTATGGATATTCCACAAGAAGTTTTAGATCAGTATGGCTTGGTTATGAATGCACCAGCTCCATGGAGTGAAGGAGATTCAATTGCAACAGCTATGATGGCGTTACCATACGAAGAGAATACGCCTACATTTTCCAACAATGTTCCATTCGTAGGTAATGTATTAGGATTACATACGACAGATGGAGAACCATTCATGGCAACATATACAGTTAAAGCAACGGTACTAGAACCTGAAATTAAGAATAATTTAGACAGCTTGAAGAAGGTAGTTGGAGCTTCAGAAAAAACAAATTCAACAGTTTCAGATGATAGTAATAATTGATGAAGATGGAGAATAAAATAAACTAATCTATATATCTAGATAGCTAAATATTTTATCTTTTTGTTTTTTTACAGTAAAGATCTGATTGAAAAAATGGAAAAATCATTGATAATTCCTATTTTACTACTGGGAGTTTTATCATTATTATTATTTCCTTCAAATTATAATTCCTTTTATGTAAATGCACAAGAAAATAATGAAATACATGATGACGAATTAAAATTATCAATTAATAATATTATTATTAATAATAGTAACTCTCCGACTCTTGGCAATTCAGATGCTCCAATAACGATAATTGATTTCAGTGATTTTCAATGCTCAATGTGTGCTAGATATGTAAAAACAACCGAACCAATAATAAATGAGACTTATATTCAAACAGGAAAAGCAAAACTAGTCTTCAAACATTTTCCAATACGTGGATTCGACTCAATGGGAGCTTCGCTTGCAGCACAATGTATAAATGATCAAGGACAAAGTAAATTCTGGAAATTTCACAATCTTTTATATCATAATCAAGGTATAATAGATTCTGGTTGGGTAAGTAAAGAAAACCTAAAGAATTTTGCGTCACAGATATCTCGATTGGATATGGACAAGTTTGTTGAATGTCTAGATAGCGAAAAATACAAAGAATATGTTCAAAATGATCTAGAATTAGCTAAAAAATTTAAATTTACCGAAAGTCCATCATTTATTATCCTAAACAATGATGGAACAGATCCTGAATATCTTTCTGGAGCTCATCCTTTCCCTTCCTTTGCTTCAATTATTGATAAAAAACTGGAAAGGTTAAATAAATAAAATAGTAATGAACCTAATCCCTTTTTCTTTCAGGATTGTCTTTTCGAAATTGTTATACATATTAATCGCAATAGCAATAGCTGTTGGCTTTTGGATATTATTAAATACATTTGATAAACTACTTTTCTTTTCTCCAGTATGGACATTTTATCTTCCAGAAGATGCCATTTCAGGCTTTATCTTGACGAATATATCTTCAATATTGTTGGGAATTCTCATAAGTATGAATATCTATGTAATAAAGGATGCAAAACTAAAGATAAGCAATAAATCTTCCTTACTATCTGGCACTACATTAGGAATTTTATCAAGTACTTGTGCCAGTTGTTCATCAATAGGATTTGCAATAATTTCAACATTAGGAGGAACCGGTATTGCAATATTTAATTTCTTGGAAGTATATGCAATTCCTTTACGAATAGTATCTATTCTAATACTTGTCTATGCATTATATTTAATACATAATAAGCTTACAAAAAGTTGTGTAATAAAATAAATTTTCATTCAAAAGAAGAAACTATTTGAGATAATACAATATTTTAAAAATAAGTACAACACTTTAGCAACAATATGCTTGCAATTATTTTGTCTAAAATTAAAATCATTGAAGGTACATGTTTTATTTTCTGTATCTACTTCTATTTGCAAATGAGTTTTTAGTGATAAATATTTACAAAAAATTAATGATTACATATTTGTCAATTATTGAAATTCTAGTTAGAGATTAAAATTATTATATTGGTTTTCATTTATTGTCCTAATAAACTGAAATACTATTTTTCTAATTATAACTTTTTAATTTTTAACTTTTTTTAACAACATTAGTTTTGAATTTGCTATTTCCTGGTTTCCCTCTTAATCTATAACCACAACAAGGACACAATGTACCCTGCCAATTCATGAATATTTGACAATTCTGACGGCTCTGTTAATTTAAGTAGCAAAAGATATAGCTAAGAACATTCTATTTATTAGATCTTTTGCGTAATTAGGAAGGAATCAAAATATTCTGAAAATTAAATTAATTTTTATAAATTTTATAAATTTAATAACATTATTCTCTTTTATCTTAGATCAGTTATGTAATATTTTACATAGTTGCTAATTACGCAATAGATCTATTATATGAAAATTAGGTTTGAAAGAAATGAAACATCTACTGTTATTGTAATGTACTCTCTTTATCTATACTTCCTTGGTTTAAGTCTACGTAATACTTCTAAAGCATTAATATTCAAGGACGAAAAAAGAAGTCATGTTTCTGTATGGAACTGGATTCAGAGATTTGCAGAATATCCCCTTTACAAAAGAAAAAGAGTATCTGCTTTTATAATAGATGAAACTGTTATTCAAATTGGTATTCAATATTTTTGGCTATGGTTTTGTATAGAACCAATACATAGTTCTGTGCTTGGAATCTACATTTCTGAAGAGAGAAACATATGTTTGTTGCTGAAAAATTCATTAGATCTCTTGTTGAGAATTATGGAAAACATACTGTGTATACAGATGGAGGTACATGGTACTACGAGGCATGCAATATCCTAAGATTGAAACACTATCTACATTCACTATTTGAGAAAAGTTTGACTTTAAATTATTAATATAAAATCATCTACTTCAAAGAATCCTAATTTACCTGAATAAGGAATTGGTGTTTTAAACATTCTGGCATCTTTAACTAAGAAACAGTATTTGTATCCATCAAAATATTTACTAATAATAGAAAAATGTTTTTGTTTATCTTTGTTAAACTCTTCTTTATTGCTATATTGCTTAACATCATATAAAAATGCATAACCAATTATTGCACCTTTTGTAAGCTTGTCAATATCAATATCTAGTATTTCACAAGCTTCTATATCTATATTTTTTGAAACATGAATAAGAAATTTACCTCTAAATTTGGTATTCCATTTTCTTAACTCTATTGTCTTTTCTCCAAGAGATAACAAGTCTGCGAAAGGTTGTTTTAGAGATAAACATTTCATAATAATTATAATATTATCAAAAACTATTTACTATTATTTAATTCCAAGAACAAAGATATAAAATATAAAGTCATATTTTAATTCTAATATGATTAAAATTAATACCGTAAATTAGAATTTATTTATAAAAATAATCTAATAAAATTATAATAATAAGAAAAACCATATTATATCATTTTGCCTTGTTGCCTAACTCATTCTTCCTAACACATTTAGCTAGCCTATTCTAGACATATTATGTGAACTGGAGAAATTACAATGAGTCTCTAGTAAAAAGAGGCGAGGTATTACTAGATTTTGACGTTATTGATAACTGGCATGTCGAGCTAGAGAAGATGAATGAAGGCAAAAAAGGTAGAAAATTCGTATATCCAGATTCATTCATAAAATTATTAGGTTACATGAGAGCATATTTTCATTTACCATACAGACAGACTGAAGGCGTAGTAAGAGAACATGCTTCAAATACATTGCCATCAATTCCAGATTATAGCAGGATCTGTAGAAGAATCAACAGATTGGATATCAAAATAAACGATGATGACAAAACTAGTTTACATGCTGATAATTTTGTAATTGCAATTGATTCTACTGGTGTTAAAGTTACAAACAGAGGAGAATGGATTAGACATAAGTGGAATGTCAAGAGAGGCTATCTAAAGATACATGTTGCCGTAGATATCAAACGAAAGAGAATATTATCATTACAAGTAACCAGTGAACAAGTACATGATGGAAAAGTACTACCCAAATTAGTAGATGATATAACAATAAAGCAGAATAAGATGATAGAAACTGCCATTATGGATGGTTCCTATGACAGTAACAATAATTTTCAGATATTGTCATTTAAAGGAATCAAACCAGCAATAAAGGTACGAAAGAATTCCAGATGTAGAAAGACCAATCATTACCTTAGAAACAAGACTGTAAAGATGCAGAAGAAAAATAATTTACAACAATGGAAAGATAGCGTATGTTATGGTAAGAGATGGATTGTAGAAACTGTTTTTTCCTGCATAAAGAGGATGTTCGGTGAATATGTTACTGCTATCAGATTTGAGAACATGATAAGAGAGATGGTACTAAAAGCATCGTTGTATAATTGGTTTCAAACTATAACTATCAAATGATTACGTACTGAATTAGAATAAAAATATTATTCAAATAAGTTAGGCAACAAAGCATATCATTTCATTAATTATTGATCAAATAATTTGTATGATTGTTTTCTTTGTTCTGTTTATTGGTCTAATACCATTCTAAAAGAAAATAAGGTTATCTAATTCATTTTTACCAATCAAAACAAATTACAATCAGATAAAAAAGATATCTAATGGTTAAAAAAAGAGAATTTAAGAGGAACTACTACTACTAATTTGTGGGTTTATAGAAGTTCCGGTATTGCTGCTTAGGTTTATAGTAAGATTTATTGCAGCGTTACTATTCTTAAATAAGATTTCAAAGTTACCGAATGAGCTATCTTGCCATACAACGTAAGGATTATTTTCTGATGAAATAATTTGTGGGTTTATAGAAGTTCCGGTATTGCTGCTAAGATTTATTGTATCGTCAAATGCTGTACCGCCATCATTACTTTCTCTAAGTAAAATATCTCCCTTCTCTTGCCATACAACATGGACATTATTTCCAGAGGAAGAGATCTGGGGGTTATCTGACGAGACAAGATTATTGCTTAGGTTTATAGGAGAACCAAATGACGTACCACCATCATTACTTACTGCAAGTATAATATCTGAATTGAAATTGGGGGAGCCTTGCCATACCACATAGACATTATTTCCAGAAGAGGAGATCTGTGGGTTTGAATCTGCCTGCTGATGACCCCGATCCAAGGTATAGATAGGACCAGATGTACCAGATCTATAAAGAATTTCATTAAGAAAACGCGTGTCATCTTCCCATACTACTTTAAAAGAAAAGATTTGTGGGTTATCCGAGGAACCCGCATTATTGCTTAGGTTTAAAGTAGGACCAAATGTTGTACCGCTATTTTGTCTAAAGAAGATTTCATTATTGCCAAGAGTGTTATCTTCCCATACTACTCCAGAAGGAGAGATTTGAGGGCTACTCGAGGAACCCGCATTATTGCTTAGGTTTAAAGTAGGACCAAATGTTGTACCACCATCACTACTTATTCGAATAAGGACTTCATTATTGCCAAGAGTGTTATCTTCCCATACCACATAGACATTATTTCCAGAGAAGGAGATCTGTGGACTATGAGAGGAACCTGCATTATTGCTTAGGTTTATAGTAGGACCAAATGACATACCACCATCATTACTTTCTCTAAATAGAATATCAATATTGCCAAGAGTGTTATCTTCCCATACCACATAGACATTATTTCCAGAAGAGGAGATCTGAGGCTTTTGTGAGGTTCCAACATTATTGCTTAGGTTTATAGCATTACTAAATGCCAATCCCCCATTACTACTTGCTCTAAAGAAGATTTCATCGTTGCCAGGTGTATTATCCTGCCAAACAGTATAGACATTGGGTCCAGATATGTTTAAATTACATATTGCATTTGAAGCAGGAGTTGTCACAAATACATTTTGTAATAAAGTACCTACAGGGCATGCTTCTGCATTAATTATTCCTGATGGACCCATTGGACCCATTGGACCAGTATCGCCTTTTGGACCTTCAGGACCCATTGGACCCATTGGACCAGTATCGCCTTTTGGACCTTCAGGACCCATTGGACCCATTGGACCCATTGGACCCATTGGACCCATTGGACCCATTGGACCCATTGGACCCATTGGACCAGTATCGCCTTTTGGACCTTCAGGACCCATTGGACCCATTGGACCAGTATCGCCTTTTGGACCTTCAGGACCCATTGGACCCATTGGACCAGTATCGCCTTTTGGACCTTCAGGACCAGGAGGACCTTGTGGTATTTCTAAATCACAAAAATCTATAGAACTTACATAGAAGCCTTCAAATTGTCCAGTTTCACAAAATGCTTTCTTATCTTTTGTAGGAGATTCAGCGAAAATTTCAGCATCATAATTAATTGTATCATGATTATTATTATTTTGATAATTATTGTTGTTGTTAACTTTTTCATTGTTATTATAATAGTACTTTTCTCTTAATTTTTCAAACATTGTTTTTTCTTGATTATCGATTTTCTCAGCAAATATACTATTAATTGGCGTTATAATAGCCAAACTAGAAAATATGATTGATGTAGATAACAATGTACTTAGCAAGATAATGGATAATATCGAGGACGAGAATGACACCTTATTAGTCCTATACAATAATAACAAAAAGAAAATAGATTATTTTTGCAGTTAGTTAATTTGTAAAATTACTTTTTATAGTTTTATTTTAAACTGAGTAATCAATTATACATAGAAATTAATTATTTAGTAATAACTAATCTAAGTCAAACAATAATAAGATATTTTTATATATAAAAAATATGTTATTGTTTTAGTAATATTAATTATATTATCTCAGTAAGATAGATGGATTTCAATGCCTCAAGTGAAATTATAGGTTTTTAGATCAAATAGTTTATACAAGTATACTCAATTCCAAAAATGAATGTCAATATTAATAAAAATAATAAATGAAATTGATAAAAAACTGATTTCAAATAGTTTGAATTAATTTTGTCTGTTACTTATTATCCTTCAAATTGCATTTTACATTTTCAGAATCTGCTGTCATTGTCAAATTAGTGGAATTAGAATCAGTCAGTAAAACTTATTGTTTATATTTGAAAAAATAGAGAAGGTTATGTTGGAAGGAGAATGACAAGGTAAAAGAAGATTTACGTATATTCAAATCATTCATTCTCAAAATGTTAAGACAACAAAAATTAATGATAAACCAATCATTATTATAATTCCTTTGACAACTGATTTATTCTATTTTTCAAAAGTTTGTTGATTTCATCAGTAGAGTTATTTGATATAATTTGTGTATAAATATTCTTATCATAAAACTTTTCTACTGATTGAATGACCAATTTTCTAAATATATCAGGAATCAATGCAGGCAGAGCATCAAGTTCAACTGCATACAGACGTTCGTATTTTTCGACAAAACCAGTAGTTCTAGAATCTCTATTCCGTTTTTCTTCTGTTGACTTATCTAATTTAACAGGTAAATTATATTTTTTAATCTGTTCAAGAGTAACTGCAACTCTTTGAAAATCTATTTCATCTAGTCTCAAATTTATATCCGATTCTAATCCTAGTTTGCTTATTCTACTCTTTAGTTCATCAAACATATTGTCTCCTGATGGATCAAAATCGCCATAATATAAGACATGAATGTTTTTTCCTTTATCCTTCCATTTCTTTAATATTTTCATACATTCGTATAGAAAAGCCCAACTGGTAAAGCCTCTATTTGGTACTATTTTAACATCCTTCCCCTTTAAAATTGATTGGAAAGTGCCTACCATAGCATCCTTTTCTGTCCACACTTCGACATATTCTGATTGATTATACCAAAGTGGAATAGTATTTGGATATTCTTCAGGAATTATTTTTATATGATTTAAATATCTATCAATAAATTCATTTGGTTCATAAAATATCTCATTAAAATCTCCTATTACATGTCTGGAGTTATCTGCAAAACAATCCATTGGAAGTATGTCATCTTCCCTTGCATGAACTGTTGCTCTATCAAGAGAACTATATGATGAAGTAGTATTTGATATCAATCCTTTTGAATGAAGACGATAGAAAATAGTTCTTACTGTAGGCTTATAGCCTTGTTTATTATAAATTTTTAGTTCCTCTTTTATAATTTCAATAATATTCTTCCAATTTATAGCCATATATATCTACATTATATATAATTGTCTAAGTATTAATAACTTTTTGGAATTAGATTGTTAATGAAATAAAATAATAGTAATGCCTTAACCTATTCAAAAGACAATAACAATTAATGAAAAAATTTTATAAAATTAAAAAAAGATTATGTAAATTGATATTTATTGTGTATAATTAGTCATCAATGTCGATAATATCATGATATTTGCTGTCAAATAATAATTTTAATAATAAAATATGTAGCAAAAAGTTTTTAAAATATACTATCTTATGAAGGACTAGTCAACAACTACTTTAGCAATTTTTAAAATATACTATCTTATGAAGGACTAGTCAACAACTACTTTAGCAATTTTTAAAATATAATTTTTTGATTTGTATTTGATGTAATGAAATTTTTATCATGTTAAAAGTGCAGTTGATAATATCTTGTATGAAATGTCAAAAGTATAAGATGACTTTAGATAAAATGATGAAAGGAAAATACAAAAGTAAACCTTTCAAGTATTATAAAAAAGGGATGAGATATAATTATCAGTATCTGAAATCTGACTATTATGAGAACCAGGTGTGGGGAGCTCTCCACAAGGCTTGGCTTGGATATATTATAGCTTGCAACAAATGGGACGAATTTGATAAAAAAATTGAGTATGCCAGAAGAATTAGAAATTTAAAGACAATTAGGATTAAAATTGTCAGATTTTGATTGTTTAAATTAAAATATTAATCCTTATCCACTTTCTATATTGTTCATTATCAATATTCAATATTAGCCATTCCAAATAATTACAAATGGTGATGTAATAGGACACATAAAGATTGAATATGTAAAACTCTTAGATGATTAAAATCATCTTATGATAGAAAATAATAAAAAAAACTCTAATTTAACAATGTCAAAATAAACTAAGGCAAACCTTAATTTTTCTATAAATTATAATATCGACAATGTCATTTGAAAATTCATTATTTTATAATTCTAGGTAATACCTAAACATTTGAAACAAAAAGTACATAATAATGATTGTTATCTTATGCGTGGTTTGTGCGTGAGATCAATCCATTAGAATTGGCTACAAACAGTCAGAAAAGTAGGTTATATTTTCAGCAGGGTAGATGGAGTGGAAAAAGAAAATGTCCTAGATGTAACTACAGGTACATAAATCATTTATCATCATGTGAGAAAAGAAGGAGGAGATATTCATGTAAACGGTGTAGGTATGTTTTTAGTGATTTCACATGTACCTATTTGGCAAGGTTAAAAATCTCGTTTGATATTATATCTCATTTGTTATATCTATTTGTACTTGGTGTTCCTGCTTACAGAATACGATGGTATATATCTATTAATTTAGCAACAATTGAACGTACATTTAGAATATTCAGGCAAGCAATCTATGATTCGCTTATACTGGAAATACAGAATCTGAAACTATCTGGAGAAATAGAAATTGATGAGGCATTATTTGGAGGTCATCATAAAGGAGGGAAGCGTGGATGGGGTTCTATTGAGCACAAAAATCTAGTTTTCGGTATCTACAAAAGGAATGGAATTGTTATTACATTTCCAGTGTCTGACAGAAAACATGAAACATTGATTCCTCTGATACAACAGCACACAAGAAAAAGATCACTATATTATACAGATGATCATACTGCTTATGCAACATTGAGTTTAATTGGAAAACATAACTCGATTTCTCATGGTAACAAGGAATATGTAAGAGAAGATACTCATATTAATGGAATAGAAGGATTCTGGAGTTATGCCAAGACATGGCTGTATATTTATCGAGGTGTACCTAGACAATATTTTCATTTATATCTAAAGGAGATTGAATTCAGATTTAATAACCGACATATGGATTTGTATCCAATTATGTCAAAAATGCTTGTAAAAACTGTTTCAGATCTTTAGGTATTACCTAAGGTAATACACATATACATTATATTTAAGTTAGTATCTCTATGTAGTAACATAATTTAGATCATTTTACAATTTAATTTGATAATTGATCATTTAAAAAATAATAGAAAAAGAATAATAATTTACTTTGAAAAATTATCTTTTTCTATTCACAGTTTTATTTACTTTTTTACTTTGCTTAAATTATTTTATAATAATTAATTTTTTAATTAGTAATTGGTAATTTAAATCTAAATGTTGCTCCCTTACCATCCAAATTATTTTCACCGCAAATTTCACCTCCATGGGCTTCTACAATACTCTTACAAATATACAGTCCCAATCCTGTTCCTGTATTAGAATCACTAGTTGTAAACTTTGAAAACAATTTGGGTAATACCTCTTTTGAAATACCCTCTCCAGTATCTGTAACACTTATAATAACTTCATCTTTTTTGTCTTTCTGTAATTCTACAATAACAAATATCAATTGGTTATTGATAGTAAATTTTAAAGCGTTATCTACAAGATTGCGAATTACTTGAGCTAATCTGACTCTATCTGCTTCTACAATAATATCATCATCTTTGGGCTTGAAATCATATACAATTTTTATCTTTTGTTGTTCTACTTCTTTATTCACATATTCCTTTAAAACTTCAGATATCAAAACATTAAGATTTAATTTTTCTTTTTTAAGCATTAAAGATTGACCTTCTATTTTTGTAACATCCAACACATTATCAGTAAGTCTTTTTAGCCTGTATGCATTTCTCATAATAATGTCTAATAATTCAAGTTGTTCTTTATCTGTAACCTTTGAATAGATAATATCTGTTAGTCCTAGTATAGGTTGAATAGGAGTTCTCAATTCATGTGCAGCTATATTAATAAATTCTGACTTCATCTTTTCAGATTCCTTTACTTTTTCATATTGTTGGCTAAGTAATTCATTGCTTTCTCTTAATCTAACATTATATTGAATACTTGATAATGCCAATCCAATGATATTGATAAAATAACTCGAATCTTTCAATACATGTGCAATATTATGTGCAGTGTCAAAGTGATGTGACGAGTATGACATTATTATTTGTCCAAAAATATCGAACACAATAGAAAGTGCTATACTAGTATAGAGAACATCTTTATTTTTATAAATTCTATTCTTATAGAAATAATATAAGGAAAATAAAAATAATGCTAATGGAAAAAGTTCGTAAGGTCTATGTATAGGAATATTATCAATTACAGAAAAGGGAAAAACTACAAAAAGTGAGCTTATAGCTACTATTGAAGAAAATAAAGTAACTATTATTAGGTAAAGTAAAATTAAATTTGATAATTTATTTTCTTTATTTTTGTTTGAAGATATTTGTTGTTGTTTTTGTTTTTGTTGTTGTATATTTAAATTGCTAGATGATAATAAGGCATATTTGGCTAATGCTATAGCTAATATAGCACTAAGAAATAATCTTCCAGCAAACCAAGTCTGTGGAATAAAATATTTTAAGAATAAAATATTATCCATATTGAGCAAAGAAACTGTAACATGTAAAAAGTCAATTAAAACATTAACTAGAAAACCAATGCCAATAAATAGACTAAATTTATCATTGAAGGTATGAGCTCTAGAAATATAATAGAATGCAAGTATTCCAGCAAGGATTGTTCCAAATAATTCTATATAAAAATGATGTATAGCTGATGATACCCATAAATATTGATTGGTAGATAATAGAGCAATTACTGAAAGATAAATTGAAGGTAATATAATATATTTAAATATATGGCCTTTATTGTCATGATTTAAAAAAGGAAAGACAAACGGCAAATTTTGGAGTTACCTTCTCTTTTTCTTTGAATAGGTGAAAATTAAAAATAACATCCTCAGAAAATTATAGTTATTTTGTTGTAATAATTTTTTATTGTTATACATGAAATACTAATTACAAATAACATCTTTGAAATATAAGAATATCTATAGCTTTAAAACTATACTACTATATCTATATATCGGTTAATTGTAATTCAATATAATTATTTTAATAATTACATGATAAAA
This sequence comes from uncultured Nitrososphaerales archaeon, assembly GCA_963840085.1. GTDB lineage: Archaea > Thermoproteota > Nitrososphaeria > Nitrososphaerales > Nitrososphaeraceae > TH1177. Next base: position 49,544 of record CAWIYT010000046.1, on the reverse strand, counting down.
ATATTAACCACACTTTCCAATAATATGTTAAAGAAAAATATAATTTAAAATTTTTTTTATCATTTCTTATAAATTAGATTTTGCATAATATAGAAAAGGATGAGTAAATAACATATTATAATTTGACATCTGTTATTTATGCAATATATGTATAAGGGGGTTGTTGCTTAATTCAGTTTAACAGATGGTAAATAGAATTTCATGATTTTGTTTTAGCTTAGAAAGGGTATGTTCCCTTGTGAGTACCAAACACAAGAGGAAGGATAGTTACTGGTTGTATTACCATCTAGCGCATACCCTAGAACGTGATACGGTTATTGAAAATATAGTTTATTTGGTCAAGGAAAATCCGCCTCCTGCATGCTCAAAGAATGCCAGCAGCAGCAGTAGCAGCAGAAGAGGAAGAAAACCAGTACACTCATGGGAGAAACTTGTTTGTATCTGTATTTTGATGGTTGTATTTGGTTTGACTTATCGTGATATGCAGAATACAGTACCATCATTGAATTTACCATGGAATAACGATGAACCATATCCAGACCATACTTGGATAGCACGTACATTCAAAAAGATACCGTTAAAGTATCTTGAAGATATTCTAACCAGGTCAGCCTCTATTTGTGTCTGAAAGAATCAGGATCTAAGAAAGAAGGATTATTGCTGCTGGCTTCAGATAGCACCGGTATAGAAACAGACAGATACGATTATGAAGTACGACCAGTCAAGAGAAAGAAGAAATTTGAATTAATAAGAGTAAAACAGTATCTGAAATGGCATATAATAGCTGTACTTGACCATCTTGTGATACTGAGTGTATAAGAACAACGAACAAGAATACACATGACTCCCAGGTACTCAGAACAATGTTAAACAGACTGAAGAAGAAATGTGGTGTAATTGTAGACCTTCTGGCAGGATCTACATTCAATGCTGACAGTGGCTACGATGGTGAAAACAACTACAAGTCAATCTTCATGATGAATATGTTTCCAAATATTAGGCAGAGGATAAATGCTAGGAACAAAGGTAGGAACAGGAAGTACAGAAAGAAGGCTTCAGAGATATTTAACCTATCACAATATCATTACAGGGGATTAATAGAAGGAATATTTGGAGCTGAGGAAACAGCACATCATCATCAGCTATATTGCAAATTCAGATTAAAGAATAACCAGAAAAGATTTGGATTGATAATGGGTATAGGATGGAACTTGGGTGTTCTAAACAGATTGCAATGCGCAAAAAGACTAGAAATAAAGATGACACCGTATGTTATATCGTCGAATTAGGCAACAACCCCATGTATAAGTTATTTAATTTAAAAACTTTTTTACAGTATTTGTAAATTCCCGTTTATCAACAGGCTTTCTCATAATTTGTTCTTTTGATATTCCAGGAACTATACTTAACAATTCGTCTAATATATCTAAAGCTGTTACAAAGAGAATCTTAATTGTTGGATTTATAGCTTTTATTTGTTGATGTAATTGAATTCCATTCAAATTTTTCATTCTGATATCAAGTATTACTAATAAATCATCAAAATTAGGAATTTCTCGAATATAATTCAGTGCAGTAGAAGGATCTGTAAAATAAGTAATATGATAATCGTAATCTTTTAGAAAGATTTTATAGGTAAAAAGAATATCTTTCTCATCATCTACTAAAATTACTCTTTTGTTATTTTTTCGTTTATGGAAAAATAAACCCTTTTCATTTTTATTATAGCTACTATCTAAGGAATCTGGCACAAAAGAACTTAGCTGTTTTTCATTAATATTTGTGGAACTAAGGGAAGTAGTATTTTTTCTTTTTATATTATATGTAGGATAACTTGAAATTTCTGTTATCTTATACTCACCATTATTTATAAAATTATACTTATTTATAATATTAGAAAAAGATTTTAAAATTCTATATAAATTATTTCCAATAATTATTTCATTTTGAGGAGATAAAGAAGAAGAAGAATTTATCTTTGAACACACGTTTACTGTTGAACCAAATAAATCTATTTGGCTGTAATCACCAACTAAAGCTAAATCTAATACACCATAATCCATACTAATTTTATAGTTGAATGGAGGAAGATATTGCTTAGACAATTCTTGATTAATAGAAAATCGCTTATCTAAAATTTTAAGACCACATTCAATAACCTCGCTAAAGGCTTCCATGCTATTAGAATCAGAGGTTTTTGGAAAGTATACTAATAGACAATCACCAATATTTTTAATAATTCTTCCACTACTACTTTTAACCAAGTCAGATACTGAATTTATAAATGTAGAATAATATTTTCTGGTATATTCTAAACCCTCCATTGTAATAGTATTTTTAGTTGAATCTACCAAGTCGATGAAGCATACACAACTTTTTATTGAATCCCCTGAAAATCTTATTCCTTTAGAAGAAAAATTTTTCATTTTGTAATACCTCCAAAAATAGTAATTATATAAATGCAATAATTAAAATGCAATAGATTCAAAGTTGCTTCATTTTTTTTCATATATATTACACATAGAAGTATTTTTATAAAAACATATTTCACTAAATTATCTATTTTTAATTTAAAATAAAATTATAATTTTATTTTAAATTCCTTAGTAAAAATTATGCAAGAGATACTACTTTCACTTCAGATATGAAATTTTTATGTTAGGAAATATAAAAAAAGGTAACAGATAAGATGTATATTGTAAAAAATATTCTTAAATAGATTTAATGCTTTTCGAATAATAATAATTCTACTTGAGTAATTTTTCGGCGCCGAAAAATTTCTGTTAATTAAGATAAAGTTATTAAATTCGCTCTTATTTCTGAATGTTTCAGCTACTTGTAACAAAGAATCTCCATGAATCTTTCTTTCCTTGTCTTTGTTCTATTATTATGAATAAACTGGAATGTTTTGGAATATACCTGTAAATTGTATTTGTTTACACCCATGAACTTTCTTATCCATAACTGGTAGAGATTACTTCTGCATTCACAGTTATTTACATGAATGGTACCATTTGCATATTCTTTTTGTGAATGAGTTACACTTTTGTGTATGAAACCATGTTCTTCCAGCTGGTCATATGCTCTATATTCATCTGTAAAAACAGTAGAACCATAATTTACGTTGTTACAGATAATATCAAGAAGTGACTGTCGTACAGGAACATCAAAATATGTCAGTCCTTTCCTTTGATGAATACATGTTATCATTGGATGATCCTTGTAAAATGTTCCTCTCCCTCTCCAGGGTTTTAGCCCTCTTTTCCTGGGTTTTCTTCCTGATTTTACTATCTCATCATGATATGATCTACCTTTCAATCCTGCCTTGATATAGAATTCATCACCTTCAACATTACCACCGAGTTTAGCAGATGATGATGATGATGAAGATGATAACTTTTCCATAACTGTTCTGATAAATCGATAGCATCTTAGAATTGGTACCACTATCTCAAGTGATACCTCTCTTATCGAACATCCAGGCCAGAGTACAAAGTACAGGTACAGTGCCAGAAACCATATCTTCAAAGGTGTATGTGAATAATGAAATAAGGTACCTGTCTTGTCATTGAATCCTCTTTCACATTGCTTACAAAAATACTTTTGATACGATCTGTAAAGACCATCCTTTCTTTATGTTATTGGACTGGCAACGTGGACATATTACATAGTCATCCCATCTAATCTTTCTCAGTAAACTGGTACACCAACTTTCATCAGGAAGAGATGTGGTTAAAGTAAACACATCTTAATTAGGTGTTATCCAGCTTTAAGCTTGGCTGAAACATTTGTCAATAAGAGCGATTAAATTTAACTATGGCAATGGCAATAATAGATGGATAGCAATAAAATTAAAAAGCAATAAAATAATATTAATCAATTTTAATATTTATTTATTTATACTATTTAGCTAAAGAGTCATTATTATTGTCTGTTCTAATAGATTTGATTTATTTAAAAATTTTGATGACAAAGAATAATATAAAAATTTGAGATTTACCGATTTATAATATTGTAATTTTTATTATTTATTTACTGATATTTAGTTTAGAAATATTGATCACCATTGCTAAATTAATTTTATGTAAGAATTCAATATATACAATATAATTATCAGAGTCCTATTATTAAAAAAATAGTCAATATTAGAAATATAGTTTTTGTCAATTATATTTATTTCTTGACTCTATTATAGAAGATAATTTAGAAAAGCTAAAAGGTTTTAGAAGTACCTCATCGCTTTTTATTCCAATTGAATCTATTATATTTTTTATATTATTTAATGGATATGTTGTGGTTAATATGATTCTTTTATTTGGAAGTTTATCACGAATTTTTTGTGCAATTTCAAAGCTTGAAATGTCACGTATATGAGTATCTAATATAATGATGTCAAAGTCTTTGTCTGATCGAGAAAATATATATTCTAAACATTTGTTACCATTTTCTATAATCTCTATATCTAATTTTATGAAATGATTATATTTTATAAAGAGAGAATAAAGATACTGAATATCAGGTTCTGGTTCCACTATAAGAATTCGTTTTGTTTTTTTTCTTTTTAATTCTCATTAAACTCTGAAATTTTTTGATGACGATCGTTGTTTAAATCAATCATTATTGTATGTTTAGTACAGATATTTCCTTTTATATCCAATAAAAAAGGATCATTAAGGATTAGGCCAGGATGAGGGCATATTATAGTAATATTTTGATTATTTCGTGACCATTCTTTTACACTATCATGCCACCACTGTTCTAATCGTTCACATGTCGTAAAGTGTTTATTATGTGACAAGAAACATGCTGCATCAGCAAAGACTAATATTGCATCTTTCTTTCCTTCAGATTGGCGATGATATAGAGTTTTTTCCAATTCGGTTTTTAACTTTTTAAAAGGTGATAGGTCTCCATGTAGTGCTGATTCATAATAAGATTTAAAATTAATGATACGTAATTCTCCACTTTCAATATTCTCTTTGTAATTATCAATTTTAGAAGATAAATTTAAAATATTAGAGCTACTTTCACTATCGTATGCATTGATAGATGCATAAATGCAATGATGTCCATCTTTTAATCCTTTATTTATATAATTTACAGCAGCATTATTACGTTCATCGTCACTATTGTAGATTAACATTATGTGCTCATTTGATAGTATATTGATTAAACTAGAAGGTAATGACACGAGATAATTATCTCCTTAATGCTTTGTTGCGCAACTATGATTTTCGTCAATTTTGATTAAAAAAGTGAATCTACAGTTATATGAAGAATCAATATTGACAATTTGTTCCTATCAAAATCTTGTATCATATTATCGATTTTCATAGTTGCGCAACAAAGCATCCTTAATCTCTGTTGCATAAGGATTGCAATTAGACATTGCTTACAAAGGCTATGAATTTATAAGAGCCTATCCGAAAACACCTCCTCTCTTATATGTTATCCAAGCACAGACAAAATGTAATATTGCAATATAGTTATCTTCCTTCTTTTCCCATCTAATCAATAATCGCCTGAATCGGTTCATCCATGAGTGTGTTCTCTCAACTACCCACATCTTCTTGCTCTATATTTTGGTATCCTTCTTCTCTTCTTTTTGTTACCATTATTGTAGTCTTCTCCTCTCTTGCAAATATGCATGGTATAACCATATTCCTCAAGTAACTCATATACCTCAGGATAGTCATAACCCTTGTCAAGACAGATGTGTTGTTGTTGGGTATTTGTTGTAGATGATGATGATGATGGTGGTGGTGGTCTGCAAACCACTATACTCTGAAGAGTTGCTTTTGTCATCTTCATATCATGTCTGTTAGCACCATCTACAGTAATTCCAAGAGGAATGCCCTGACCATCTACAAGAAGGCTACGTTTGGTACCTGATTTACTTCTGTCTGTGGGATTTGGTCCTGTACCTTTTTCCCCCAAGAGGTGCTTTTGTTATTGCACCATCCATTGATTGCCATTTCCAGTTGATACCAACTTTTTTATCATATATTTTTAGACCATCAATCCACATACGTTTGAATACGCCATCTTGTCTCCATTCCTGAAACCTGTCATGTACAGGTACTGGATGCACCAAGACTTCTTTGTGGTAATGCTTTCCACTGACATCCAGTACGTGTAATGTAGAAGATAGCATTCATTGCCTTTCTATCATCCATTCTTGGACGACCTGTCTTCTTCTTCTTCTTCTTTCTTTTGGCTTTATGTACAAGAAGAGGGAAAATTTGATTCCATAATTCATCTGGTATTTCATAAGATGAATCGATTCCAGAAATTTCAGATATCAAACTAATCTCGTGATATATAGTGTAGAGACACTTAGCTTTGTCGAATAAATCTATTGTACCATAAACTTAAATACTATAAACTACTTTTCGGATAGGCTCTAAATACTTTACTACATTCTATTGTTTATTGAGGATATTTAAAGAAACTTTTTCTGCTTTTGCAATTAGTTCTAAAAACCTTTTAAGTGAATCAAAATAAATATTATTTTTTATATAATATTAATAAGGATTTGTATAATTCGCCATTTTTACTAAATATATATCTATTAAATATAATTTAATTGTCACATCATAACAAGATATAATTCAATACTTTTCATTCAAATTCTTTTAAATTAAGATTAATTGGAATTGAATAATCATATATTATTAGAATATAATAAATTCTAACTAACATGTAATAGCTGATCTGATAATCTAACATATTTGGACTGTTTGCTCAATATTGTAATATAGAAAGTAGTTAGCGATGATGCTTTCTACAAAGCCGCTTTATAATTAAATGCTTTATATTATAATTAATAAAAGGTTTATGAAAGAGATTAATTATAATATAGGTATGGCTAATCCCCGTGGATATCAACAAAAAAAGCAAAATTCACAAGATGAGAAAAATCGTTCAAATAATAATGACAATACGAACAAAAATAAAAATAATTCATTAGGTCCTGCAATAACAACTATTGGAGAAGCAGTTAAAGAATCTATAGAAACTGGTAAAGAAGTAGTTGTAGAAGGTCCTCAAACTTCAGGAGAATTAGCAGGTATAATAGAAAATAAACGAGATGAAAATATTCTAAATACTTCCAAAGAAAATTTAAATGACAAGACTAATTTGAATAACATTGCTAAAGATAATTCTAAATTAGAGGTTAATGTAATAAAGTCTCCAAATGAGACAGCATCATTGTCAAAAGAAGAGAAAATAATTTTAAATCCTAAAGAATCAGAGAATGGTGAAGAAGCTACTATATCAACAGTAACTACAATACCTACTGAAGGAGTAAATGTAGAAGCAGAGACAGAATTTACGGTACCTTTAAAAGACAAGGAAGAAAATATAGAGGCAGAAACTAATGTCCAAATAAACCCAATGACTACCACTGCTAGCCCTGAATCAATATTGGAATCTAAAGATTCAGAAAAACTTAGTCCTTCTCTTGAAGAAGAATCATCGCAATTAAAAACCAAAGTTAAACCAGAATATCATGATGACAATATAAAACCACCTGCTATAACCCAAGAATCGGATAGAAAAATATTACCATCATCATCACTACCATCATCACAAGAACAACAAACCAAAAATATTGATATCTCCAATCCATTTATTATATATACAGAATTTTGGCAACATATTATGTCAAATTGGTTTGATACATATAATGAATTTTTAAAGAATCTTATGAAAATGAAAGGTTTTTGGTTTGGAAAATCATAGAATATAAATGATATAATTAGCAAAAAAACAATAATTTTTTATATAATTGAGGCAAGCAAAAACTATCATCCTTTAACATACCATTAAAACCTTTACGATCTACTAATATGCATTCATATAGGCTGTTATCAACCTCTTTCAGGCCTCCTACATTTATTTTTAAGAAAGAAGATAGGCATTATAGAATTTATTTTGGTTTAAAATCATATTTACTAAAAAATATTATTACAGTAAAGTACGATTAATAGAAAGATATTATCTAGTATCATAGTGAAATCGTTAAAATATTAAAATGTAATAATTAATACTTTTATATACTCATTCGATTATACAAGTAAAATTCGCTCTCGCTGTTACTAACTGATACTGATTGCTGAAAGCTTTAAAACATTTGTAAAATATTTTATTACTATTAAGACCTATGGATGCTTATGAATGTATAATAACAAAATTGGATATAAGAGAATATAGTGCACAAGACGTTCCTTTAGAAATAAGACAAAAGATACTTGAAGCTGCAAAATCAACAGGAACAGGTCTTAATACTCAACATTGGAAATTTATCTTAGTAGAAAAAAAAGATAACCTGAAGAAACTTTCAGAAGATAGTACAAGCGGAAGTTGGATAGTAGGAGCCAATTTTGCAATAATAGTCCTGACTAATCCAAAATATAAATTTCATTTGATTGATGCAGGAAGAGTCCTTCAAAATATGCAGTTGACTGCTTGGAATTACAGAATTGGTTCAGGCCTTTTTACAGGCATCATAGAAGAAAAAATCAGAAGAGACTTCAAAATTCCAAAGGAGATGCATATTTCTACAATAATCGGATTTGGCTATCCAGTAAGGATGTTGACAGGTAAGAGAAAGAATCGTAAATCTCTTAATGAATTTGTTTACTATGAAAATTATGGTATCTCCAACTCGATATAAAAAGATGTATAATTGCAATATATCAATATATATAGATGTATAATAATTTTTAATATTAATTCTTTTACATTTAATTATACAAAAGTTTCTACTACCATTGATTTTTAATAGAGGATGCTTTATTAATTATTCTTAATTGTTAAATAGTCGAAAAGATACAATTTGTATTTATTTTATTAATTTGATAGTGAAATCTAATATAAAAAATAGTATTATTTGTATTAATATTAAAATATAAAATAATTTTGAATTTTGAAAAATGTGATAATGATAATAATACTTTACAACAACATTATAGATATAATATTTAATATTATCTATCAGAAAGATCAAAAATGTCAAAGTGACAAGACAATGCAAATAGAATCACATATTTATTATTCCAATTACCAATATGGAATAAGTATCTAAAATTATAGACAATATGAATTATAAAATTAACTATCATATAAATGTGCAAGTATAAAAAGGTAAATTACAATATATTAAAAGTTATTTTAAGGGCTATAGATTTATGGTCTATCTTTTTGTATATTGTTAAACCAGCCATCATTTTTTGCTATAGCTTCAAAAAATTTTTCTCTTTCTCTATGAGAGAAAATTCTTGTTAGTATTGCATCAACTTCTATATCAGACCATTCTATATTATCTACATCGGCCATATAAGATCTAACAGTATTATCTCTAATTTCTACATGCATAAGTAAATTAGGATCATTGTTAATATTGCTCATTACAGAATATAATAGTCTTCAAGTTAAAAATATTTAAAGTTTAACATTTAATTTTAACATAAAACATTTTATCTTTTAAGAACCTTTCTCGGCAACAGATAATATTCAAATTCGATGAAAAAAATATAAATATACTATAAGCAATTTGACAATAAGAATTAGACAAGATTCCTATGAATAGAGAATATAGTGGTATTTCTAAAAGAAATAGAAAATATTATTAAAACTTTTTAATTTAATTTATATAATTTAATATTCTATCAGAAGAATAGGGAAATACCAATCAATCATTCAGAATTCTTTTAGATATCAATAAATAAAATTTTTTGAAGATAGAAAAGTAAATCTTCCTTGACTATAACAAGATTTATGTTTTTACTATATATTTATTTATTCTTTATCTCTGCCGCTACCGTGAGATGCTTTTCCACCTTCACGTGCTACTCTTTTTCTTGTTTCCTCATCTGCAGAGGCTAAACCTCTATTATCATCATTCATTGTGATTCAGTAGATTACATAGTTAATAAAAGATTAAAATTAAGTGGATCTTTCCAATTGTAAAGACAATTTATTTATTTTAATTTTTTTTTGAAATTAGTAGCAAAATAGACATAATTAAAAATAGAGATGAACGTTCTCATTTCATTATCTCGATTACAATTTATGGGTGTCCTATAATCATAAATCGGCTTATTACAATAATAATACCTTTTATATTTTTTACATGATTTGATGAGGTTTATTTATTTGGCTTCTTTTTTTGAACAAATATCACAGTATTTTTCTATTAGAGTAACACCGTCACCTACATCAAATAATGCTTCTTGAGTAGCCTTACCACCACAAGTTATACAAAATTTTGTTTTTCCATTACTATCAATAAATGACCTTAACATTGAAAAAACTTTTTCCATTTAGTATTTTCCTCTCCCTAAGACTGCATTGGATGTAATTAATAGCGATATTGCAGTTATATCTATGACATCTACTATGTATTTCATATTGTTATTCATAACATTAATGTGTTTTTTATAGTATAAGAACTTGCCTAATTAAAGATCAGTAATAGATAATGTATTTTTTATCAATATATTTATGCAATCATAAGCTTTAGATTAACAATTTTGTATCTGCAACCTAAATAAATATCAAGAGAATTAAAAATTTTGATTATATACAAAATTTCTTTATTTCTTTAATGGCTTTTTAATAAAGATTAGAAATTTTCAATTTGAGCTAACACATTAATCATTTGAATGATATTTGGAGTAATTATTGCAATTATGGAAATTACTACTATCATGAGTAAATAGCTATTCATTGTATTTGTATTATCAACAAGTTATATAATAATATAAGAAAAATTTTACCAAATAAAATAATATATTTAGTAAATAAGAAAATTCCAATGTTATAATTTTTAAATGAGAAAAGTTAATAGAATTCGCTATCTACTTCGTTAACAACTGTATCACAAGTATTATTAATTATTTCTACTTTATTAGGCAACTAAAATCATTATATCTTTTGACACTATAAAATGATGAATCTATCTCCTATTCTTATTCTGAGATTTTTAGAAAATGATATTTATAACTATTGTTAATATGATTAGATATATTATAAGAAAAAATCTCAAGTCATAACAAAAAGAATTACTTATCTATATGTCAGTAAGGTAAATGTTATAAACTTTTTGAAATATTTTCAATCTAACCTTCACGATAATTCTTACTATTAGACGAAATAGATTTTATATGTATTACTATAGAGCATATTGTTATATATACAAAGAAAATAAATTAAACATAGTACAAGTGGTTCTTAAATACTTTGAATAAATGTTTAAATAATATTATTTAATTATCAGACTATTTATGGGCAATAAAATAACAATCTTTTTTATTGGCTACATAAATTAGTATATTATTACAATGTGCGATTCACCATATAATAATTCAAATATTTTATACCTTCATTATTATTACATGTAATCAAATACAATTTTCATCTACTATTTTTTTATAGATTAGTTAAATTTGAATAATAGAATTTAAACCTAATTTTAAATAACTTTAATATAGAAATCAATTCATTATTATATTATGAGTTTTCCAAATGACATAGATCCCTGCAATTTCTTTAGACAATTCTTTGGTGGTAGTGGAGGACGTAAAAGAGGAGGTTTTTTTGGTAGTGGAGGATGGAATTTTGACGATATGTTTAGAGAATTTGATGAAACGAGAAAAGACATGGAAAGAACATTTTATGAACCATTTAAAAATATTGAAAACAGAGTACCAAAAGATTTAGTTAAAGAATACGAAACACCTGAAGGTGGAAAAGTTAGAGAAGTAGGTCCAATAGTATATGGATATTCCATGACCTTAGGACCTGATGGAAAACCAAATATAAGAGAATTTGGTAACGTAAAATCTCCTTTTGCTGGAAGTGGAGGATTCTTCCAACAACCATCAATTTCTTCAGAAAGAGAACCATTAATTGATATTTCTTCTACAGATAAAGAAGTAAAAATTGTAGCAGAAATGCCTGGCCTAAGTAAAGAAAAGATAAGAATTGATGCATACGATAATTCTGTAGAAATAAAAAGTGAAGATCCAAATAGAAAATACCATAAAACAATAGAAGTTCCAGAAGATATCGACATAGAGAGTGCAAAGTCAAATTATAACAATGGGATTTTAGAAATAACATTCAAAAAGAAAGAACAACAAAAACCAAAAGGTAGACAAATAAATATAGAATAACTAATTAGATAGATAACTTAATAATATTTCCTTTTTTTAGTAATTTTTTACTATTTTTTATATTATTTGTAGAAAGTATATGGATTACAATTCTATTGTCTTTTACTCAATACTATAGTTGTAGTTACCATAGAAGAATTAGGGACTAGCACTATTTTATTGTCACTAGTATATAACTTGGTTGTGATTAAACCAATATCAAATATAACTCCTGTATTACTAAAGGCGGTAATTTCATCTCCTAATTTAAAGGGCCTAAGTATAGCTAAATATAAACCTGCAATAATATTTCCAATTATATTTTGAGAAGCAAAGCCTACTACTAGACCAGATATAGTTCCTATAGATGCTGCTACAATAGGATCATTACTTAAATAAGAAATTATAATTGCTATTATCACTATTGATCCTAAAATTCTTATAAGAATTTTTATAGATTTTGAAGTATCTTTTAAATAATCATAAGTAAGATCATGAAATGCATTACTTATTATTTCTATAACAAAATAACCAACTATAGAGACTTGTATACTTTGTAATAGCATAAGATAATTTTTAGATATTACAGGTTCTAGAAAATACTCTATTGTAACAAATGCTATTGTAAATATAATACCTGAAACAACAATTCTTTTAATAAATTTTGATTTTGTTTGTTTTGCTTTAAGATTTTTTTCAGAGGAATGAGCATTATTACTATCTATGTTATTAATGATATTATCATCAATATTACTATTTTTTTCGTTATTAGGGTCCATATAACAACAACTTAAAGGTAGTAGTAAAATATGTTTATTGATAATATCAAGTTATCATCATCACAAAACAGTAAAAGTTTTCTAAAAAAGAAAGACTTTTGATTGTAGAAATATGATGATGGTAACTATCCAAAAGTAAATACTTTTATTATAACATATTTCTTCCTATAGTATTATTTTTTTCTTAAGTTTCAAAATTACATATAAGAAAAGTGTTGGAATGAAGAATTACAGTATGGTTAACCTAATAGTAATTATATTATTAATACTAATAACCAAGACTGTTATATTAAAAAGTGTATGCATTTGGCAAATATGATAGTGATCAATAGCAGACGATCCAATTATGACCAAATAGCAATGTCTTGTATGTATTATCTATTGAAAGTTTGAATGATTAGAGAACCATAAAACTGAATAATTTTAATTATGAAGTGTCGAGAAAATAAATTGAGAATACCTAACACTTAATCTCTACTTCTTTATGTATTTAAAAAAACATGATTATTAAAAAATTATGTTAATATCATATCTTTAACTAAGGATCAAATAAAGTGATAATAGTCTGTTTTCCTTTTTCAGATGATTATTATTACCAATTTCTAATCTATTATAACTAATAATAATTGACATAAAGAGGAAAGACAAAGTATATATGCTTTTTAGCCTAACAAAAGATTTAGAGTCGTAATTAAGTATCATATTTATTATAATATTTGATTCAAGAAGTAAATCCATATAAGTAATATTGTACTTTGTTATTTAGAATGAAATATCAAAACATATTTGTCTATTCAGTAATTGCAATTGGACTGCTATCTATTTCATCATTGTTAGATAGTATCTACGGACAGACTAATGCAACACAACAAAACCAAACAGCAGCACAACTAGGTCAAAACCAAACAGCAGCACAACTAGGTCAAAACCAAACAGCAGCACAACAAGGCTCAAAACCAAACAGCAGCACAACAAGGTCAAAACCAAACAGCAGCACAACAAGGCCAAAACCAAACAGCAGCACAACAAGGCCAAACTTTGAGTCAAGATCTTCAAGCATTAAATACATTAGATATCCAAGAAATAAAGGATAACTTAATGAATGCAAAGGAAGCCATACGTGATGGAAATACTGAAGATGCATTAACAAGTGTTACAGATGTTGAAAACCAATTGTTAACATTATCAGCTCAACCCAAATTTACAGCTGATTTTAAAAATATTAAAGATTCCATAGCTAAAGCAGACCTTGGTAAAGCATTAGACGATCTTAGTAAAGTTCAGACCGAGCTAGTAAAAGCAGAGACTGAAATATTTAAATTTCAAATGACAAATCCTCAATTGATGCAACAAAATAGAGATAACGACGGCGGAAACGACGGCGGAAACGACGGCGGAAACGACGGCGGAAACGACGGCGGAAGGACGACGGCGGAAATGACGGCGGAAACAACTAAATTTTTTTTTGACTTTCTAATATCTTAGGATTATGTATTATTAATTTTGGTAAAATCTACATATTTTTATTATATTTATTAAAAGTTCATTAAAATGTAATTGAAGAAGTAATCTAAATTTGAATAGCCATAAAAACTGTATTTTTGTTATTTATCAAATATTTTGTTATATTAAAATAACAATCTTTTTTTACTATTTTACCTAAAATATTATATTATTACAATGAGTGATTCACCATATAATAATAATCCAAGTGATTTATGTCTTTATTGTTCACATATGTATTCTTTTCATTTTACTGATGATATACATGGTATAGGAAGTAAGGATCTTGGTGAGACTCATAGTGGATGCGGCTTTGTTAATTCTGATGGGAGTTCTTGTATTTGCCCTGGCTTCAGATCTTCGATTGTAAGATCGTATGAATAATAAGGGAATAACAATCACAAATCAATATTTAAATTATTATTATCAACTATTTTATTATTACCATTATCTTTTAATTTCGTATAGGAAAATATAAAAATATGCTGTCTCAACACATAATTCTAAGATTATATCTATATATAGTAAATTAGGATATATGCAATCTTCTAATATGCTTTCTTTCACTATTATCTATAAGTTACCATATAATTAAAAAAAATATTTACAATCTTAAAATAATGATATATAGTGACTTTTCATATTGAACAGATGATTATAATATATCAATACAAAAATTATTTGTATTGATAAAGGCATATGAAAAATAATGATAGAGAATTTACTTACTCGATGAACAAGTTTCATGATAGTAATTGCAAATAAGAAATGAATATTATAAAAATAAGTTTGTTATTAAAATGGTCGTTATGTTTATTTAATTGATATAGGATCTTATACAAAAGATTTAAGTTTGTATTATATACATTTTTAACTTGAATACATTTTCTCAAAAAACAATGTATTGTAATTTATTTCTTAGATTTAAATCCTAAATTATCTAAAACAAGAAGGAATTATTAAATCAAAGGTACTACTAGTTTTAACAAATTCTCTTTAATATATCGATTGATGGATGAGGTGATTGTAAACATTGACCTCTTGGGGCATTTTTAACCCATGGAATCCCTTTACCACTTTGAGCATCTATCATTTCTATTCCAACAGTGTTGATATCTACTACTTTCACTAAGACAAGACACATTAAGAGGACAATTATTTTGTATACATTAGTGATCATAATAGGTTACATATTATATAACAATTAGATGCAATAGTTATGGAACAAGTGATCAATAAGATAATTTAGTAAAATAAAATTTTATGCTTAAAGCTATATTTCAATATAATTCTCTATTTTACTATTATATTATATTTTATACTTGCTACCCAATAAAGATTTTTCTAAAGAATTACAATTATCATATCAGGATATGAATCGTCTGGATTTGTTTTAAATTGTAAAAGGAGGTACAGATAATTAGATTAATAAAAATTATTAACATTGATTTTATAAAAGCAAGAATGTAAAAAATATTTAAAGGAATACCTAGAAAAATAATTATTTAAATTCATTATTTTTCTTTAAAGATTTTAGAAGTCCCCAAAGCCTCCTGCATCGAACCCTCCAAAATCTCCACCGCCTGTATCCATCTCACTTGCTCCAGTATCACCACTATCAGCTGTTGCTCCTGTATCTTCTGCAGCACCTGCACCAGTTTGATCTACTTGTCCTTCTGTCATTGCACTTTCAGATGGATTCATTGCCATTCCCATAAAAGACATCATAGAAGCAAAAAACATCATGTTCATAATTCCAGAAAATAACATCATTGGTATCCACATTCTGTTAGAATCCATAAAACTTTGCACCTGAGATCTATCTCCAGTCTCGTATAACTGTTGTAGACGTTGGGATTTTTCAGCTAATTCCTGTTTCTTTGAGTTAAGAATTTTCATTCCTGTTTCTGCTATATGAAGTTCTATCTTCTTATTACCAAAGAAGCCTTTCTTTACATTCTTAATTAATATTTTTTGAGTAACCAAATCATTTACGATTAACTCTACTTCATCCTTAGAAAGCTTAGTCACCTTGGAAATACTATCTATCTTTTTCATACCTCTTGCTATTGCATCTAATACCATAAAGTGATTCGGGCTTTCATTAAATCTTCTATTTGAAGACATACTATTATTTTGTTAAAAAGACTATTTAAATTAAATGTTGAATCAGATATTCTTTAATATTTTCTATTATTTTTTACATTTTTTAAAGATTTTTTATTAATAATTAATAATTGACTAAGTAGATAAAGAATGGTTATGTTTTTTTTTGTTATTATTAGATATTAATTATGAGATTTCTTTTTTTTGTATTTTATTCAAGTTACAATGAATTTTTTTATTTATTCTTTTGAATTGTCTCTAGATGTTAAAGTAATTTCCATGACTTAATTCAAAGTTGTTTTGATCTTTAGAAAAAGAAGAAAATAGAAATACAAAATATAATGATATTTCAAAGGTGAAATAGAAATATGTTTATCATCATTGAAGGAAAAAGGGAAATAGAGAAATAACTACCATGTCGATAGATAGCAAACCATTTTTTATGTATAATAGACTTTAATCTAAATAAAAAGTTGATTTGGCGAGGTAATACACCCTTAAACCATGAAGCATATAGATTGTTATCTAATCTTTTTAAATGCGTTTTGTATTTATAATATATTACATAAATGGAACCAAATGATTATGGTGCATGCCTTGGAAAAGAAGCAGAGTTATTTACAAAACTTTCTAATAATAGAATCAGATGCAATGCTTGTGCACGTTATTGTGAAATACCAGAAGGAAAGAATGGACTATGTGGAATAAGAGGAGTAAAAGATAACAAGCTATTACTATTTGTTTATGGAAGAGTCATTTCGGGAAATATTGATCCGATAGAAAAGAAGCCTGTTTCTCATTATATGCCAGGTACATCAATTTATTCTATAGCTACAACTGGCTGTAATTGGCTATGCAAATATTGTCAAAATTATGATATATCACAGAGAAGAAAGATAGAAGGCATACAAATGTCTCCGGAACAAGTTGTACAAGCTGCAAAAAAATATAATTCAGAAGGAATTGCATATACTTACAATGAACCATCAATTTTTATAGAATTTGCTAAAGATTGTGGTATTGAGGCACATAGACAAGGTATTTTCAATATTTTTGTATCCAATGGTTATTATACTAAAGATTCTATTGATATGGCAAAAAAATTCTTGGATTGTATAACTATAGATTTTAAAGGAAGCGGTGAACAAAATTTTGTTAGACAATATATTGGTATTCCTTCTTCTGAGCCAATCTTTCAATCTCTTAAAGAAATTAAAAACGATACTAATATTCATATAGAAATAACAGATCTTATTGTTCCTAAAGTAGGAGACAATTTAGAAGCTGCTAAAAAATTGTGTCATTTCATATATGATGAACTAGGTCCTGATATTCCAATACACTTTTTGCGATTTCATCCAGATTACAAGATGATGGAATTCCCATTAACTCCAATTCAGACCCTTGAGAAGCACTATTATATTGCTAAAAACGAGGGTTTAAATTATGCATATATTGGAAATGTACCTGGTCATAAACTAGAGCATACTTATTGTCCAGAATGTAATGCTATTGTAGTACATCGTTATGGATTTGATATAATTGCTTGGAATCTGGATAAACAAAATAGATGTAATAATTGCTTATATCCAATTGCAATAAAAGGAAATCCAACTAATGTAAAAAGAAAAAACAGTCTCCAAATTATCAATTAATTGTCCAAAATTATGTAAAATACACAAAAATAATATTAGAATCGGAATTTCAATATCTGATCTTTTTAATTTTTCATATTTTTGTTATCATGCTATAATTGAAAACTTATAGATATATTTTCAAAAGAACTAAATAATGGTCATTAATATAAGGCTTCAATCATTAATATAGATCTAAGATAATTTTTTTCTCTAATTGTTATTATTCTCAATCTTAACATACACAATATTAATTTATAGATCGGAAAAGCCTTACTGCAATGGTATCAAAATAAGGAGATAACTATATGCTGCGAATTGGACTGCAGCATCATCAAGATTTAATTAATTTTATTTGCTAAATTGACGATATTCCTTTTGTTTGAATTTTAATTTTAAAAACTCTTTTATGTATTCTTTATCTTGACCATAGAATGCTGCTAGATCATTCAACATCATTACATTGGTTTTGAATTTCCGATAATCTCTTAATTTTTTATGTATTGTCTCTACGGGATTATCAGAATTGATTGCTGAAGATAAGCATTGCCAAGTAATATCTTTCTATATGGTTCAGGTACAGAATCAAGAATACATTGCATTTCTTCATATTTCGGACCTAATTGATCCAATAGATTATAGGGTAATAACTCGCATTCTATGACATCATCAAGTGGATCTGTTAAAGTGCTGGCTCGCGAATTATTTGCAGAAATAGATTTATCAAAAAATAGATGGTTTTTTTACATTTAACTGATGACTATTATTTTCATAAAAGCAGTTTAAGGGAATAGAATCTGTTCGATTTATTATATACTCAGTAAAAGAGATAATGTTTTCTATTCTGCCAGAATGTTTATTGTTGCAATGACGATTTGCATTTCATCGTCTTGTAAAAGGCTGTCTACATTTAGCGCAGAACCATTTAGGAGTTTTCATGCTCTCTATATAATTATAATGAAATTAGTTTAATAAACTTGCTAAAGAGTAACTCTGAGTAACTCTTTATGATTGTTTATGATGCTTAACCATTGCAAATTTTCATTGATATTTATTTAGAATGAAATGGAAAAGCATACTCACATATCTAAAAAAAATTAATTAAAAAAAAGATCTCATTTTAAAAGACAAAATTATGCTTAATAGCAATCTAGTCTATAATCTGTCAAATATTCCAGACTGTATCTATCCTGAAATCTTATATTGCAAGTAGAGATAGAATATATTCCCTTGGTAACATTTTACATCAGTATCCAGTTCTTGAGATACATACAATATCACATTCAATACCATTCTATAAGAAATGATTAGTCTGCCTATGGTAATCTCTGATTTTTCATCAGGTAAAAGACTTTTAATTTCATTTTATAGATGTCTAGAATATTTAATTGTTCCAACTTAAGATTTGTCTTATTGTTGTTATTCAATTATTACTACTGTCATAAAGAAACCAATGAGCTATATTTCTATCTATTTTTGGAATAGGCTCTAAGTATATTTGATTATCTTTATACATAGAATTATACCACATTTTCTTAACAGTAGATTTGTTTACATTCAAAAAAATTTAAACAAAAATATTTTTAAAATATAAAATTGTTTTTTATTTCTTGGTTTTTTATTATTGGTACTTTCTAGCTATAGTCATAAAGACTAATTTTTAATTTCCGTTGTAATTGACGACTGAATTTCATTTTGATGATGATAATGCAATGTATTAGAGGAATGAGGAATTATGGTCACACTTGCCATGTTAGGAAACTTTGAGCGTATAACCATCTCAATATCAATTAGCAACAGATCTACATCTCCAAATCTTTTCCTTCCATCTATTTCAACATGAACTTCTGCATGCATTGCCATACCTGTAGGTCTTATCAAGATTGATTTTACATTTATTATTTCATCGTTAAATCTTTCCATTATCATTTTTTTCAGTTTATCAGACAAGTTTGAATCTTCGCATGAATCTACCAAGATAAAAGAAGATTTTTTCAATGACATGTAGGATACTGAGAAAATATAAACAGCAATTATCATACCTCCAATAGCATCCATTTGTAAAAATCCAAATTGTGTAGCAATAACGACACTAACAAAACCAATTATGGATGCCGAACCATCCTTAATAGAATTCTTTGCATCTGTCTTGAGTGATAAAAGATTATACTTGTTAGCTATATTTCTCATTTGGAATGCTCTATGCAATGATATTATTCCAGCAGCAGCCAAAACTATCATGGTTATAATAGGCTGTTTAATTTCATGAGGATGTACTAATGCTTGGTATGAATTATAAAATATAATTGAACCAATTATTATCATACCTATAGCGGCCATTAAAGCTGCAAAACTTTCTACTTTGTGGTATCCATATTGGAATTTCTTATTTGGAGGTCGATGAGCAATTCTTAATCCAAGTAATACTATAAAAGAAATCATTGCGTCAGAGAATGAATCTATACCATCCGCTATTGCAACTATACTTCCGCCCCAATAACCAACTACTAACTCTGTAATTCCTATACCAAGTAATGTTATTATAGAAATCTTTGCTATTTTTTGTCCTGCAATCAAACCTTCGTTAACAATATTCCTGTGTTGTTGACTTTTGTCTATAAAACGCGGCTTATTACTTTGTTTTAATTGTGTTGAAATTTGTAATATTTTTTTTGTAGCTGTCAGACTACCTACAGTGCTTTGACTGTTTGTATCCACAGCGTAATGACTGTCCAACTATTTTATTGAGAGTATTATGGATTTAATACTATATAAAGTATTATGGTACTTGTTATGCATTCATTCATCTTAGTTTTTTTGATTTAATTATGTAATATCATATTTTTGATACTTTATTATTTATCAAGATTTAAATTGTAATGCATAAAACCATCAGAGCAAATTGAAAGCTTTTTAATAGAGATTCTTCTGGAATAGACTAACAAATACATACATCTTTTCTATTGATTTATGCTCTTAATTTAAGATAATTTGTCTTCTTTCACAAGAAATGAATTTTGTTTGTTTATTTGTAATGATAACAATATATACATAAATTAACAATCCTATTGTATACATATGTGAGAGAGGTATTACAATTATTCTTTTCTTCTTCTTAGCAATACATATCAAGAATCATCAAAACTTGCGATTCTATCCTTAAAGTATTGAATATTCTTTCAATTAATTTTTTTCTCTCTTTTTAAATGTTGAATGCAATCCATGTTTTAGATGAAGAAAGTTAGCTACATGCTTGTGAAGATATCATATGTAATACCATCATTTTGTAAACTGTATGTCTTCCTTCTATATTTGTCAGCTAAAGAAATGAATAAATAAAATTTTCTCTGATACAAACTTGTTTCTTTCTTTCGAAATACGAATACAGAGTTGATTTATGAAATTGGTTCAATTTGATATGATCCATAACCAAAAATACTGACTACTGCTACCAATCTTAGTGAGAGTTATCTATAATATATCTGCTATTTCTCTCAATCTGCATATATATAATATGAGCCAAACCCTTGTATTCAATTTTATATAAAAATAAAATTTCTGTTTTCATCTTTAAATTAAGGCTCGAGTATTCTTGAATTTACCAAGCAAGTACAGATACTAAGAATACATTACAATAAATGTAAATAATCTTCAACTAGATATTGAAATATTATATAACATTCACAACTAATTCTATTTTCTTAAATTTGACTAACATGATTGACTACGTCTTAAATAAAAAATTTAAAGCAATGGTTCACAAGTATTGAAATATATTGAAAACCAAATAATTATTAGCCTATTAGCCTATGGTTATTCAAAAGTCAAATTTAAAAACTCTCTATTTAGATAAAAGATCTCAAGTGAAATTTATTTTATTTACCGTTATTATAGGTTCTATATTTTATTATGATGAGACTTTTGCACTAGGTGAAATTGATAACAAGTCCGCTCTCAATAGTTCCTCTTTACAAATACCAAGTGAAAATAAAACACTAGAGTCTGAACTTGTATTTTCCAATGTTACTAACATTACAAACAATCCTACAGATTCTGTGTATGCTCAGATAGTGGCGAATGACAATAATGTATATATGATATGGCAGGAGTCTGTAACACAGAATTCAAACGAAAAGAATTATGATATTTTTTTAAAAAAAAGTGATGACAATGGAAATACATTTAGTAAACCAATAAATTTGAGTAACAATCCTGGCTTTTCAGAACATCCTCAGATTGCAGTATCTAATAATGGAATATTTATTGTTTGGGCAGACAACACCAATTCCAATAATACAGAAATAATGTTTACAAAAAGTGAAGATAATGGTACAACATTTAGCAAAATTATAAACCTAAGCAATAATTCACAAAATTCAAATAATCAAGAAATTTCGGCTTTTGATGAAAACGTATATGTTGTATGGCAAGATATTGACTCTAATAATTTCTATGGTAATGGAAAAAATGAAGTAGAAAAAAAACCTTTATCTAGTATTATGTTTAAAGCTAGTTTGGATACTGGAAAAACATTCAAGGATTCAATAGAATTAGCAAACAATACTAATGATGCGTATCCCAAAGTCAATTCCTATAAAGAGCATGTTTATGTTACTTGGAATAGTGAAAATAGTAGTACTAGTACCTCTAAAAATGATGATAAAAATAGCGGATTATTTTTTATAAAAAGTTCGGATAAAGGAAATAATTTTGAAAATAGCATTAGAATAGCTCATTATAATTTTGGAGAATCACAAATAGCAGTTAATGAAAATAAAGTATTTATTGTCTGGGGAGGATTACATGCAAAAAATATCAACGACATATATTTTGTTCAAAGCGATGATAATGGTACTGCTTTCACAGATCCATACATAATTTCAGAAAAAGATACGAGCGCTGAAAATAGAAATGATACAGACAAAATTAATAGTCCTTCCAATGTCGAAATACCCACTAATAATCCTGCATATATAGCATGGCAAGATGAGATTTCACGAGAAAACCAAGACATTTTCTTTATTACAAATATCAAAAATGATATCAAATATAGTAAGATATTAAATTTAAGTAACAATAGTGGAATTTCTGAATGCCCTTCTATCGCTATCTCTAACAATTATATTTATATTGTATGGGAAGATATTACTCCAGGTAATCATGAAATATTATTTATTAAAGGAACAATTCCAGAAATAATTAGTTAGTTAAAGTAGAAGGAGAACATTCTCACTTGATAATCCTAGAATAATCATAATAATTATTATCATTTACTGTTTATTATAATAATTCTCATACATTACTGTATAAGCTGCTAATGTCAAATAGTTCAATTAGTTTACCTTTTGTCTTTTTTATTTCTATCCAGCTATTTATAGGTAAAACAATATGGACTAGCGAACACATTTTCATTATCCTCAATTCATTTGTAATTATTTCTATGAGATTTTCCAGAACAGGATTATGTCCAACTAATAGAACTATATTATTTTTATTAGGTATTTGACTAATTACATTTATGTAGTCTTTAGTGGTAGTTTGATACAATAATTCATATAAATGAATTTCATTATGATAACCGATATATTCTGCTACCAATTTAGATGTCTCTACTGCTCTTTTAGCAGTAGAACAAATAATAATGTCAGGGATTAACTTTTTATTTTTTAAGAATTTTCCAATTATATACACATCATGTTTACCCTGATAAGATAATGGTCGTATATTATCAGAAAGTGTAGGATCATTTAAGCTAGATTTAGCATGACGAAGAAGCAATAAAGTTTTCATAAAAGCCATTTATTCTAATTAGGTTAAAATTGTATCTATAATAATTAAAAGATTAACGTAAAATCTAATTAATAACAAATAACAAATAATTTATTCAAAATATCATATTAAAATGATATTCCATTTTTAGAGAACATATATTATTACCTCTATATTTGTAAATCGGAATCTAAAACATTATTTTTGTCATAATTTGCTAAATAATACTATTATGCTAAATTAGTAATCTGTCCTCTTATTTTTCCATTTGGATTATCTTCTGTTAATATATTTACATAGGCTTCTTTTTTCATTTTCATTACTAGATCATTAATATTTTTTTCTTGTAAAGGACCTCTGAGATCTTACGAATTTAATTGTCCATGACATAGATCTCCTATAACTTCTTTTACTTGAGGAGTTTCAGTTTTATACAATTCTGCAACAACATCTACATTCTCGTGGGACTTTCCTATATGAAGACATGCTTTTTTTTAATTTATCCATACCTACAATTTTAATAGAAAATTTTAGATCGTTATTTTTAGTACCTTTAGGTTGAAATACTGCTAGACCTGTATCATAAGTATCTATTGCAGGTACTTGCTCTTTTCCCTAATTACTGCGAATCTTACATCTTTACTATTGTTATACTCTTTACTACTATCCAATTGCAAGGTACCTAAGCTGAGAAAATATTCTATAAAGGCGTTTCAGATAAATTATTCTATAATCAAACTCTGTTTTGTCATATTTAAGATAAATGGGTTAAAGATACTAATACTAGAAGAATAATCTAGCACATACAATAATCTTCGTAATGCTAGGCTCCTTTTTTAATTAATTTTCTCGATATTGTGTTTATACTGCAGGATCCTAATCAGGATTATCATCACCATCACTATCAAAATCAGCTTGCTTCAAATTTTCATATTCAGCTTCATCTTTGCTGGGAACTTCTGGTAAAACTTCTCTTTTAACAGGTCTTTCATCTTCTGGTTTTACTATTGCTTCTTCTGGGATATTAAGATCTTCTGGTTTACTCATGTTAATTTTTCAACAATATAATTTATAATCATTATGACTAATTCTATTTACAATAGGAGAAAAAATAATGATTAGTTAATGGTAATATTGTAATTGTAGTTATTTCCTGATTTTACTTTTAATTGTTATCACAGTAGCATTTATTAAAATATATATCAAAAAAACTTTGACAATGAAATATTGAACAACAAAAAATACAATCTTTCTACCTAGGAAATATATTACCAGGAAACATAATTTTTATTGGATGTCTAAATGCAGGATGAACCATTACTATTTCTCCTTTATTTAATCTGACAATATTTGTTTTAGTCGTTTCATCAATTATAGAATAGGGCTCCTTACATAATTCTGATATTCCAACTTTAGCCGTAACATGTAATCCTATATTCTCTTGAAATCTCAAATCAGTTTGACTTTTAAATTGTTGAGCAGAGAATAAAACTGTCCCGCGAGATCTTCCTGCTATTACTGTCTTCATAATCTGTTCAGGAATTACATCCATTCTTTCTCTAAGTGTTTTAGGAATGAATCTATTAATTTCATCTATGAATATCAATACATATTGAGGTTTCTTTTTATTTTGAAATTTTTTTGTTTTTCTATTTACAGATTTATTTTCATTATCATCTTCAAAGTCATAGTGTCTTGCAGAATACATCTCATCAATACTTTTCATTACATCACCTACAATAAATGCCTGTTCTTCTAAAGAAGAAATTTTAGCAATATCTACTACAAAGACCTCACTGGCTTTAATTTTTTTTATTTCTTTTCCAAGATAGAAACTAGTAACTTTTTTATCTATAAACATAGGTGATTTTCTAAATCTTTGTAACTGTCCTAAAAATCTAAGAAGTGATGATTTATGGCTTACTATGAAATCGGGATATCCTATAAATTCACTTAAATCCGTCCAATTTTGAATCTCCTTTCCAGAACTATCAGTAATTGGCCATGATTCAGAGATATAATCAATTATTGAAGAGAGATTATAACGTTGATCATATGCTTCAGAAAATAATAAATCCAACCGATCGTATATTTCTTTCAGTTCATAAGAGAATGTTTTATAATTTTTAGGGATATAAAGTGAATTGGGTTTTCCATCCTTTCCTCTTGGAAGAAAATAAGTTACATTTTCAAATGGCTCTACTTTTAAGTCAACTATCCCATAATCTTCCTTAATTTGACTATTTATTTTTTCTTGTATTTCATGTATATGAAGTAGATCTTCTTCTTTGGTATTGAAAATAATTAACGAAATATATCCAGATTTTTTAATGGTCTGATAAGCAGAAAATAAAAGAAATAAAAGATAGCTAGTTTTTTTATTCCCAGAAATTCCTGAAGCGTTTATATGAGCAGTATCAGGTCCTACAATATAGGATAAATCCAAAGAGACTGGAACTTTTAATCCATTTGTAGTTTTTATGAATCCAACAGGTATTGGGTTTTCCATTTCAGGAATTCCAAGAGCAAACATTATTTCATCTGAAGTAGCAAATCTTACTATTTTATTTGCACCTACTGGAAAATTAACTGAAAGTACATCTTTATTGCCTTTTATTTTAGCATAGGTATTACCCATTATTGCTACTCTTGCTACTACTACTTCTTTTTCATCATTATGATACTTTGGATAATAAGGTTTGGAGTTACTTTTTAGTTCTTGTTGTTGTTGATGGTGTTGCCCATCTTGTTCTTCAATTTTATCCAAATCTTTATTTTGAGAAAATAGTCTGAGATTAGAAAGAAAAGTAGAGTGTAATTCTTTTACAATACCTATAGTTGTCGTTTTATGTAAATTTTTTACAGAAACAAAATCAAAAGGATTAACAATCATATTAGAATTAATGATAAACCAGAATTCATCAATTGTATTTAGAAATCTATTAGAAACAATTGTTTTTCCGATTTCAAGGTCATTAAAGAAAGAATCCGTATCTACTTCCGCTGTTGCTATCTTATTTATAGTAAATGTTTTCTTTTTACTTTTATTTTTTTTATCATTCATAAAAGTTTATTTACTAAATTGCAAATAACCATTATGGTTTAATCACCCTTTTCCTTCTGTTTTCCTTTAATGGTATTTTCTGAAACTATAATTCTATAATCATTGTGTGAGTGAGATGGTTTGGAGAAGTTTTTAATATTTTATATATTATCTATAATATAAAGAGAAAGAATTCAACCACGACTAATATTATTAAAACTATCATTTACTGTACTAATAAAAATTTAGAAGATATATAATATAAATATAATTTTACTTATCAATATAGAATTTAAAATTTCCATTTTAAATAGATATAAATTACATAGTTCTTGAAACTATATATACATACGAAATACCAGTCAAGTCATCCCGGAAGTAGGAATAATTTTTATTCTCTTTTACCCTACTCCCGATCTATAATTGTATAAATTATAATTTTTATCTATTTTAAATAGAGAATTCTATTATTTAGTTTTAATTCTTGTTGTGTTATTACGGCTTTTGGTTTATTTTCTTGCTTGTTGTGTAGACTATCTATAACTATTTAAATCAAATAATTATGATTATTGAAGTTTATATTGATAAAAAATAATTTTTTTTAAAAATTTAGACAAAAGTAATGGAAATTTAAATAAAGTCAATATTGACTTTATTTATGATATATGACAAATAGATTTCACGATCGAAGAGATGCAGGAAAATACCTGGCTGAAAAAATCAAATTATATATTAAAAATAATTTCAATTCAGAAGCAAAAAAAGAATCTTTTATTGTTATGGCCATTCCACGAGGGGGTATTATTATAGGTGATATAATTGCTTCAGAACTCAACATGGATATGGATATTATTATCTCTAAAAAGATTGGAGCAGAAAACAATCCTGAGCTTGCAATTGGCGCTATAATGGCTGACGGAAGCTATATTCTAAACGAAGATATTGTTAATAGAATCAATATATCTAATGAATATATTCATACACAAGTAGAAATACAAAAAAAAGAAATTGAACGTAGATTAATGGAATTTAGAGGTAAAAAAGAATATCACAATAAATTAAAAGACAGAGTAATCATATTGGTAGATGATGGAATAGCAACTGGAGCCACAGTTCTTGCTGCCGTAAAATGGATAAAGGAAAAACAACATTGTAAAAGGTTAATTGTAGCTGTTCCTGTTGCCCCAGCTGAAAACAATATATTAGATAAACTTAATCAAATTGCAGATAAAGTAATTGTTATTTTCACTCCATATGACTTTGCTGCAGTAGGTCAATTTTATGAACACTTTGATCAAGTTAGTGATAAAGAGGTTAAAGAAATAATGAATAAATATAATTTTGTTACCTCATAAATCAACCTTGATTTTTTGATATACTGCTTCTAGTTTATATATCTTATATTGATGATTTAATTAAAATAATTTTAAAAAAATTTCCTATAACTAGATATTGTAAACGAAAATTTATTAGTCCATCTATTAAAGCATTTGAAAAATTTATTTGAATATAAAATTTAGTAATATTAATTTTCAATTGTCATATCAAATAATCATTCAAAACTATCTTGTCTTATCCTACAAGAAATCTCGCAATTATATTACTTTGTTCAATCCTAATCTATATACTTTACAAATGAATATGTTCTTTAGAATTTTTATTAGTTTTTTTGTATTAGACTGCTAAAATATGTGAATTTATCAAAAAATAAGGTAAATTAAACATGTATTACTTTGTATAAAAAACATTTGAATACAACAAATTTACTTTTTTCTTGTATTGATCAAATAATTATAACAAATGCTCTATTTTTATAGAAGAATTACTACCTATATTAAATATATTTATATTTATAAAATTTTTATACTCATGGTCTATTATATTATATATCTTTGGTGTTTAAGGTTATTTTGTCTAAAGGGGAGTATCAAGATAAATCTAATTTAGATTTTGCATTTAACAATCCACTTGCTGCTCCTACCTATAAATGGTATCAATTTCATAAAAGATTAGACTTAGTTCGATGGTGGATAAAATATGAACTAGGTAAAACAGATGAAGCAGTACTAAAAAAAAGAATTAGCCAAATAGGTAACAGTTTAGGGATTTCTACAAAATGGTTGAATAAGACAATAGAGCATGCAATAACAGAATTTTCAGTTAATGGTCTTGGAGTTGATTATTATGGCTATCATAATATCAACCATGAATTAGAAGCTACTTATTTCACTTTACTTGCAGCATATGGGCAAAAAAAGGTAGATACAACTAATCAATGTGATTTGACTGATATGAAGTATCTATTCACTTCTGCTCTTTATCATGATTTTGATCCCCTCAAAAGGTTTGAAAAACCAAATGAAGATGCTGTTGAATCTGCTATAAGAAATGATAAAAGAATTAAGGAATCTATTGACGAAGCTGGTTTAAATATAGATATAGTTATTGCAATTATCCATCGAACAGCATATCCCTTCCAAGGAGAGATAGCTGAGCATGCAAGACAAAGAATGCATCAATTATTCACAAATGCTGGAATTTCTCCTACTGATATAGAAAAAAGAAAGCATTATGAAGATCTTGGATGGTTTCTTTCAGTTTCCGAACGTGTTGCAGGCTATGCATTAGGTGATTTTGAACATGCTCTAGAACTAGCTAGACGTAATGCTCATGGATTAGGATGGCATCCATCACGTATAAACAAAGAATCAGTCAAGTTCTTTTCTTTACTCAATAAAGAGAAAACAATGCTCAATCGCGTTTTAGATGGAATTTCTGAAAACTACAAGGAAAATTACCAAAACAATATAAACAGATTTAAAGAATCTTTCTTAAAGGAAATTGAAATAAAAAATGCAGTTAGAAAAAGAGAAATCAATTTAGTATTTAAATCAGAAGAAAATAAAAATATCAATTCAACTACTGTAAAAGACCTTTTAAGTCTTTATAACGAGCTTAATAATCCTATTGGAATAAAGAATGAGAAAAAGTTTACTAAATCAATAAGGCATCCTAAAACCATACTTGTTAGCTTAAGATTGAATGAAGATGATGGAAATGTTATTGGCTTTGCCAAAGGCGGACCATTAGAATATTACAAGTTAAGAAGAGGAACTATTGAAGAAAATTTTGGAAAGAAAAATACTATTTTTCTGGAACGAATAAATGTTAAAACAGGCTATTGGGGAGAAAGTGGAGGTCATAATCTTAGAATGAAATTTTTAGAGGAAGCTAGAAGTAAGGGATACAAATTTGTGACCGGTTATGTTCATCGAGATGTATTAATTCGCAGAATAAACAATGGCGAACCTAGTAGAATAATACAAAGATATGATCCCGATAAGCTCGATTATTATAGATTGTATTTAAATAAATTATAACCATTGAATAAAATTATCTATAAAATAAAAAAATATTTACAAAAAATTTAAATTTTTTGTGTTTGTAATATTTACTATTATTGAAATATAAAATACTAATACTTATTAAAAATGTTGTGATTTATACTTTTCTTATTACTTTATTGTGACTATTTTATAGATAAATAGTTAGATTCATCTTTGTCTTTGAATATTAAATGATTCATTATACAAGATATTCGCTTCTTGAGTTTTATTTAAGCTACCTAATACAATACTTTTGTTATATTTTGCATCAACATCCTTGGGATCTATAGCCAGAACCTTATTGTACATTTTGATAGCTTCTTCATAATTACCTAAATTATATAGTGCTACACCTTTATTATTCAATGCTAAAAGATCACTGGGATCTATAGCCAGAACCTTATTGTACATTTTGATAGCTTCTTCATAATTACCTATACTTTCAAATGCTAATCCTTTGTGATTTAATGCAGAAACATTAGTTTGATTTAATTTAAGAATTTCATCATATATTTGTAATGCATATTCAACTTCTCCCTCTGAAAGATAATCATCTGCGCGTTGTAGCATGTTTGCTTCTTCTTTATAATCAATTGAGTAAGTAATTGAAGGAGAAATAAAATAAATTGCAAATAACAAGGAAACAGTAGAGATAATTAGAATATTGTCTTGTAAAATTTTAATATTTTTCAAGGGGCTTTTAGTTTACTCCACTAATTATTTAAGCTTTATTTCTTATAATCATTTAATATAAATTGTTACAAAAAGTTAGATTTACATAGAAATAAAAATTATATTAATTAGTAAAATTTTATATATAATAAGATTATAGTTATAGATAATTTACAATAGAGATTAGTTATAGTATTTAAATGTTAAAACGTCATATATCTTCAATAATCTATAAAAAGTTTATATAAAGACATAGGATATATATTGTCCTATTAATTAGACATTAGTAATAGTAAGATTTTACATTACTACTAAAATATATTTGAATTTGAGACATTATCTGCCTAATTATTTCGTTATCTTTTACAGATTCATAAAAAAGAAATTTCATAATCAATATTTATATTTCCAAATAATAAAATTGGGATTTAAAATAAAAACTTATGCTCTAATGGCTATTGTATTATTCTCATTTTTAATTTATAACTTTTGTAATTATTATAGATATGACATTATTAATATTGTTTTTCTCTATTATAATATCTTCATGAAATTGTTAAAGTAAATTTATAGGATTTTTTACATGACTAATCCATATGTTTTTACTGTATAAATTATTTATATAATTTTTAATGAAAGGATAAATAACAGCATAGAAATTGAGGAAAATGTAATAACGTATAAGGAAGTAAAAATACAAGATCACAATGTCCAAAAAATCCTTATTTCAAAAAATTCAAAAAAAATAATTATCAAAAAAATTTTTGAATTAGCTTAAAGTTTATAACTATACTTAATTTCTCTAGTATCATATTGATTAATTAAAGCTGTTTTCTAGCTTTAATTACATTTCATGAATTTAAAGAATAAATCATTTTATCTAGTAAATTCATATTTCAAGTAAAATCCAGGATAAAAAGAATCTATACACCATCAAATACTTATTATTATATTAGATAATTTAAATAACTCTCTAAGAATATATAGTCTTTAATTTTTATTAGTTTTGGTAGTATATTCATAAAATCTGGGGCTTTTTATGTTTGCTAGAATTTACAAAGATAAGATACTACTAAGTAAAATTTAGTATTAGTTTAAGGAAAAGTGCAAAAATTTTCTTTTCAAAAAGATTAGAATTTCTAATTTTTTAATATTCAAATTATAAATCTAGTCTATATAAAATGTAACTGAAATAAACTATCCATTATAATATACAATAAATGAATAAAAAGGAAGGATTTATCAAAAAAAATAGTAACTTTAATTCTTTTCTTAAAGATTATGAGCAAAATCCAAATACAAAGAAAGAACAAACATCAAAAGAATTCATCATTGCTTCTTCTACTCTGAATATAACAAATAATGCAAAAACATCAGATGATATAATAGATATTGATGATTCTCCTGATATAGCAACATGGAATAAAGAAGTAACTAGAAACAAAGATGATGTCTTAAATAATATCGACAATAAATACAGAATTACCAAAATCAATCCTAAAATTCCTACAATTACTACTATTGGCTTAGAAAGAAAGAGAGAAGAAGATGATGATAATGAGAAAGACCAGTTAATTGATCCTGCTAATCAACAAGAAATTGACAATGCATATCATGCTGGTATTAAACTAACAGATCAAGTTAGTTTTTTTCATAATAAAAGAAAAAAAGTCTAAAAGATCCTACTAACAATAAAATGCCAGTTAAAAAGAATCATATTTAATCTTTTAAAATTATTGGAAACATTTTTTGGTTATGTATTATAACTATCTTCATGAACGAGAATAAAAAAAAAGTAATTAAATTTCATGGTACAGAGGTAAAAAATATTATAATTCATTTCCTACAAAGTCAGAATAAGAATCCCAATTCAAATATAATTGAAGAATTTAATGCATCCAATTCCTCTGAAAATTGTGAAACTATAAACATTCAAGTAGTTGCAGACTTTGTGACAATTACTTTTTACCAAAATGAAAGTGCAAACATTATGCTAAAAAGGGAATTAATTCCATCACATACTGTAGAACATATATGGATTGATGATTTAATAGAATGACAGAATAAATAGTTAGACAACCTTTTTATCATATTTCTAGTTCTGATATAATATAAATAAATCAAATTGAAAATGGTAAAATAAACTCGGTGAAAAGAATTTAAATAATTTAAGAAAAATTTATTCAGCCAAATAATATCCAAGTTTATATGGTATTGTTATGTATTAAGAGATCATTAATTTAATGAATGTTATTTTATTTCTCTCTTTCTATTAAATTATGATGCGTATTAGAATGTAAATAACTTTACAGTTTGACAATTTTCAAATCAGTAGACTTGAATTAAACAAATAAATGAATTTTATCCTTAATCTTTATTAATGATAAGCAATATTTATTGATATATAGCATGTGTGACTGCTATAAGATACCAGAGAAAATTAAAATTAAATATAATAAACTTTTGATAGAGAAAAGTGAAGAGAACAAAGAAGAAAAACCAATTATAGTAAATTGACTAAAATCCCTTTTTTTAATTTTTAACTTATACAATACATATATTCTCCCTGATTATCCATGGATGGATAAAGAAATTGATTTAAAATTTCATTTAGTTTTGAGAACGAAATAACAGAATTTTTAAAATTCTAATTTATACGTTTTATTAATCGATTTTTTTTATATTAATAGCTTTTACTATTTAAATAATCAAATTATAAGATTGCATCAAAATTATCTACTTCTAAAGGAATGAAAAATTCAAGTCAAAAATCGTAAAGAGATAATGTTAGAAATCCTGATATTTTTCTATATATTTTATAAAATTATTGTATAAATTTAATTATAAGGATAAAAAATGCATATAGTTGATATGGAAGGGTAAGCGACGCTTGATGCGGTATTTGTCTTATAATTTTTTTCTTTTCTTTATTATGCTGCTCTTTCATCTTTATGTACTTTACTTCTGTCAAAACGAAGCCTATTCTTATTTGCTGTGACATTATCTAACATAGGTTCTCTATCATCAAGAGATGGCTTGTTTGTTATAGAATTATTGGTTGAGGGTTCACCTACAAATGACGATGCAGTCTCTGGTCTATTTCTTTCTTTTAATTCTTCTGCAACTAGATTTCTTGATCAGCTGTTACAACTACTTTATCTTCTGATTCCATATTACGTAATATTTGATTATTGTTTATGGATTCATCTGTAATTTTTTCATCTGATTTATTATTTTTAATACTATTTTGAATTTTTTTTAGTCGTTTTATTGGCTATATCTTTGGCAATTGCAAATGGTATTCCTGAGCGACTAGAAGTCTGAGATAACCTATTTGTATCAAATTTTTCTTCCCTTCCAGTTGATCTTCTTATTACAATAATTTTTTCTATTTCATTTTCCTGATTAACTATTATTCTATTGCTTGTATTTGCACTTTTGTTATTATTTAATTGATTTTGATTATTTTCTTTTTGTTCTATCTTTTTTCTTCTTATTAGTATTGGTATTATTGGAATTTTTATTGTTTTTGCTCATATCATTTATATTTGTAAAACAAACAAGATATAGGTACGCAAACTATCGGCTAAAAAAGAATACTTAATAGTAAAATATTAACTATCTTGTAAACTTACTATTTAATAGTTCAAGAAATGAAAATGTATTCTTATACTTGTTTAAAATTTGTAATATAAAAATTATAAAGATATATTTAATGCTAATATTTCTTTATCGTAATAGAAAATATTACAAAATTAATCTATACTATATTATTAGTATTAGTAACATTTCTAAAGCATATGCAAAAAAGAAAAGATTTTATAAAAATAAGAATATATAATATAAAAAACCCATTATTTGTAAATAGATCATCTGCAGCAATGTCGGGTAAAGAAATACCGGATAATGGCCTTATGTGACTTTTTGAAGCTGCTAGATCAGCACTATCATTTTATAATAATCATGCATAGAGATTCATATACTCTAAGAGAGAAATACAGAAAATTGGAAAATATTTTATTCCTGTTTGGGTGAAGGCAATCAAGCCTGAGCTAAAAATGCTGCTGTATTAATTGTTGTTATTTTATTTCAAGGAAGATTTTTGAATATAATGGAAAACCTGTAACAACTCATTAATTTGATTCAGGTTGTGCATTGCAGAACTTGGCTTTTGAAGCTGCTACCTGTGGGTTAGTCGCTCACACCATATAAGCTTTTGACTATCTTAAAGTGAGATAAGAATTATAGATTCCTCGTAAATTTGATGTTATACAAGGATTGCAATTGGAAAATAAGTTCGAAAGAAAATCTTCCTCTAAAACTTCAGGAAAGAGAATATGGGAATGCTAGAAAGCCTTTAGGAAAAATTGTAATGGAGTGTAAAGCTATACGAGTTCTAATCCATAAGCCTTTCCTTTATTGTATTTTCTTATTTAATGACTTTTCTTAGACATATTAATTCTTATAATTAAAATATCCTATGAAAAAAATTATAACTTCAATTTATTTAAAATTTTTATGACTATAATATTTAGTTTATTCATGAATTCATATTTTCTAAAAGTAAGAGGACTATTGTAAAAAAGAAATAGATTATCTTTTTATTTTAGTAATAAAGGTTCAAATGAGACAAAAAAATAATGATGATAATAATTAATTAGAATTATCTATTGATGTTCCTTGTGGTTTTATAGAAGAAGTTATATTTCCAACGGTGTCTGTGTTAGGCATATCTTCAGCAATTGAACTTTCATTTTGTACACCAATTGATGTTCCTTGTGGTTTTATAGAAGAAGTTATATTGCCATCAGTCGTTATTTCTGAATTCTGATTTAGTTGTGCAGATACAGGAATTGTCATAATTATAGAGATATTAAATAAGAGCATTGCTGTAACATCTATTTTCTTCATATTTTTCAATAGTAATAAAATATTATATAAGTTAATAATATAATCAAAATAAAATTCTAAAATGAATTAAATACTTTTATTATATTGAACAAAGATACTACGATTAATTTAATTCAAAACAAAAATAATAAAAAAAATAAGAAAATTACCTATTGGTATTGTTTTTGTTCGTCAGTTTCTGTTGATTCTTCTTTTTTTAATTTATTATAGGTGTTTAATGCCTCATTTACTAAATCCCTAAGTTTACTATAGGAGGAAGTTTCCACCTTAATAGAAGAACCTTTACCTGTTGTTACTTCTAATTTAAAACTTTCTTCATATTCTTCTAATGCATTTTCTTCATTTTCTATTGATGTCATATCTGTTAGAAAAAGAGAGTTATTAAAATATTAAAAATATTACGGAATAATTCTGCAACTTTATTCTGTAAAATAAGGTATTTTATTGGTTAAATATTCTTTAATTGGTATTTTTAGATAACTCTTATAAACTTAAAAAAAGAGTTTCTTACTATTCTTATGGATATTACATTTAATCTAAATTATGATGCGATAGTAATAGGAGCAGGCCATAACGGTTTGACTTGTGGTTGTTATTTAGCCAAAGCTGGTCTAAAAGTATTGGTATTAGAAGAATATCATACAATAGGAGGCATGACCATAACAGAAGAAATTACTCTTCCAGGCTTTAAGTCTGATGTACATGCATTTGGTTATCAACTAGCAAATCTATCTCCTGTTCCTAAGGAATTAAATCTTAGCAGATATGGATTTGAACTCATAAAACCCGAAATTTCTTATTCACATATTTTTCCAAATGGAGGATACATATCTATGTATAGAGATATTGAAAGAACAATAAAAAGTATAGAAAAGTATTCTAAAAGAGATGCTCATGCTTGGAATAAAATGTTTAATATTTATTTAAAAAATAAAGATGCAATAAAAACAGCGATTAATTCTCCTCCAAAACTGTTATCTTTACAGATGAAGGATATGGAAAGCAGAGATTTAGAAGATAAAAAAGTAGATGATGATGATTATGCAAATTTAGACACTTATAAATTTGATCTCCAATCAATGAGATCATGGGCAAACGAATGGTTCGAAGCTGAAGAATCTAAAATTATGTTCGGGACTTTTTCTGCTTTTGTAGGCTTAGCACCTGATGATGCAGGAGGAGGTTCTGTATCCTATCTTTTTGCAAATATTATTCAAGATGGTGGAAATAATATTGTAAAAGGTGGTTTCATAAATTTACCAATAGCATTATCAAAATACATTATATCACATGGAGGAGAAATAATGACTAATGCAGCTGTTAAAAATATTATTGTTAATAATGGCAAGGCCATTGGAGTAAGACTAGAGAATGGTAAAGAAATAGGCGTAAAAAAAATTATTGCTTCTAGTACTGATCCATTTACACTTGTGATAAAACATTTGGGAGAAGAAAATGTAGAAAAAAGAATTTTGCAAAAAATCAAGAAAATAGAATGGGGAGATGCAATTTTTGCAATATATATAGCATTGAATAATCCAATCAAATTCAAAAATGATTCAGAAATCTTGTCTTTATCAAGTCAAATTCATTTATCACCACCTGAAATAGAAAATTTATCTAAAATTTTCTATGAATGTAGAAATGGAAAGTTACCCGCTAATCCTCTTGCAATAATGAGTAATGATTCACTTATGGATCCTAGTAGAGTTCCAAAAAATAAACACCTTCTTAAATTCCTAATTTTAAGTGTTCCTTATGATATTAAAGAAATTGTTTCCGATAATAATTTGCCAAACGAATCATTAACAACAGAATTAGTATGGAATCAAGTTAGAGATATCTATAGTGATAATATTATCTCATCAATAAATAAAAACTATATACCAAATTTATCTAGTGAAATTCTAAAGATTAAATCATATTCTCCTAGAGATTTTGAAAATAAACCTTCAACATCTATACGAGGAACACTCTCTTGCGGAGCTGTTTTGCCTTATCAACGTGGCTCAATGAGACCAATTTCGGAATTAGCAAATTACAGCATTCCATCAATATCAAATGTATATTTATGTGGATCTGGAAGTCATCCTGGACCAGGTGTATCTATGGCACCAGGCCGTAATGCTGCAATGAAAATTCTTGCTGATTTGGATTTAAAGATTTAAAGGTCTAGTTCTTCAGGTAACAATTATAATTAAGCA
This sequence comes from uncultured Nitrososphaerales archaeon, assembly GCA_963840085.1. GTDB lineage: Archaea > Thermoproteota > Nitrososphaeria > Nitrososphaerales > Nitrososphaeraceae > TH1177. The sequence continues at coordinate 11,376 of CAWIYT010000046.1, read as the reverse complement.
AAAAGTCCATCTACTTTCTTATGCTCTTCACTATGGAATGAAAATTATATCAAGTTTGTCTCATGTTCTTTGTATTGTTTTTTGCTTCTTCTTATGTTATTCTAAAAAGACATTATGGCCATCAAAACGATCTACTAAATTCTTTGGAATATAATAATTATTTTTGTCTAAAGTACCTTTTTGAGTTGCAATATATTAGATCTCTTGCGCAGTTACGTTAGATCTACATCTTATTCTTAGTCCTCATAGCAGTAATAATAAGAATAATGCTGACTTGATAGAAAAAAATAAGCAATGGGAGTTATCATCAAAATGCATTGCGACAAAATCCATTACATTTAACGAATTATGTCCTATATGGTCTAAAAAATTATCTTTAGGATGAGATAGAGTAGATAAATTCATGATTGAGCATGATTCAAAGTATTGTATCGTAGGTGAAGCGTGGAAATTTTCAGGAAGATATACTGGATATTATTTAGCCTTTTTAATTCTGCTTATTGGATGCTGGACGTCTATAAAACAGGCATACAAATTTGCAAAGATTTCAAAGAATAAAACTAAAAAAGAAAATTTAACAAGAAGCGATTTTGAATCTTTAATTGAATATTTTATAAAACATTGGAATGAAAAACATGTAAATAAAAATATAAAAAAATTGACTAAATTTAAAAAGGTCATTAATAATAATAATAATGAATATTCTTATAAAAAATTATGTAGAGTAAAAGTTTGCTAGACTAATGGAGAAAGATTATTCTAAACATTATGGTAAATGTTTTTTCTTCAATAAATTGAAATTATTATAGTCTATTATGCCTTTTACTAACAAAAAGACAAAATTAGAATCTGATGCACTATTTAGAATAAGATATGAACCTAGGTATTTATTCTTCGGATTCTTACTCACTGCATCTGTAAGTACATTAACTGAAGAAGAGATTAAAGAGGCCGAATATTAAAGCCAGGACAGATAAGGAAGAAGATTCTATCGAATCAAAGATTTGCAATAAACTCTTTGAATCTGAAGCATGTGAAAATATTGTTAATAGAGCCTACCATAAGTTGACCATAGATAAATTAGGTCATTCATTTCAACCATGAAATGGTCAACATAATGGTCAACTTTTTACAATTTTATTTGTAGAGATGCATTGTATTTTGGTGAACAGTTGAGTAAAATTGAATGTAAAAAGCTGCAAGCATTTTTACCGAAACAATTTTTTGGACTGGATGACTGGGAAAACTAAATATAAAAATTTATGCTCATATTCAAACTAATGCTTCAAAGGAATTTCAATTACTTGAAAATAAATTATTCAGTATCTTTTATCATGAATATTATTTTTGATTTAAGTTATAATTGATTATTATGACAAAGCTTTTCAAATAAATCCTAATTTAACTGAATTATTAACTGAAAAAGAATTAACTGTATTTAGTAAAGTAATGAACAATGAATAATACAAAACAATAGATTACCTTTATCAGGATTGAAAAACTTTAAGATATAATTTTATTGCGATAGTTGAAACAATGAGTATGTAAGAAAGAAGATTATTGATAATATTGATCATGTAATTTAGAAAAGTATCATTTATTGATAAAATTAGTATACAATGAATTTTTTGCAATATTTTACTTTAAATCTAACTCTCAATTACTAATAATAATATACTTGAAAATTAATCCATTGCATCTTCTTTTAATCCCATTTTTAAATATTCCTTGGTTGATTGTTTATCAAAACCAAGAAAGACAGATGCATCATCTATCATCCTACTATATAATTTAGCCTTCCGTAAATCTTTTAATTGATTATTGATGTATCTAATAGGGTTATCAGCATACAATGCTCTGCTTATAATACCTCCTAGAATCTGTGTCTTGTCTGGTTCGGGAATGGGTGATAAAAGATTTTTAATTTCTTCATATTTTGGTGCTATTTTGTATAGTGTATTTGATAACAACATTTCTCTTTTTGTAAAATCATCTTTCGTATCTTCTTGTGTTGTTGATCGCAAGTCTGGATCTATGCTAGTAGGAATTGTTGTTGTTGGTTTATCTTGAAAAAACAAATTTTCTTGATTTGGTAATTGGTTATTGTTGATTTTGTATGAATAAACATTCGGATTGATGGGAAAAGTGGGATACGTCTTTGTAGTCGTCATAGTTGTCATCGTCAAGTATTCCCTAAAAGAAATAATAGAGTCAAATATACCGTCATGTTTGATATTGCAATGACGTTTTGCATTCCATTTTCTAGTTAAAGTCTGTTTGCATATATTACAAATCCACTTGGGAGTTTTCAATTATCTTCACAATAGTATTGACTTTATTTAACTTTTAGCTAAAAAGAGCAACTCTGAGTAACTCTTTAAAAATAAAATTCCTAATAAGATTAAAAAATTCAATTGAGATAGCAGTATTGAATCCTAAAGAGAATCTATAATCAAAAAATATCAATATGGGCTAAAATCTATAACTAGTAGTAGTAAAGCAAAACTGTATAGAGCTTTTAGATTGCCTTTATGCATAATGAAATAATAGAACAAGGATGTGATAATTTGAGATTAAAAGATATTATATATTATCATAAGATTGAATAGATGAAACTCTTGGATCATCTCAAGAAGCAATAAGCATATCTTACAATGTATAAAATCGACAAGTATTGGTAACAGATGATATGACTAGGAAATAAAGTTGCTGTATGCGAAATTCCTCACTATGAAATTGTAAATATATTGCATCAAAATCAGGCAACAATTTTAAAAGATATTCAAAAAGAAATATACAAGACTAAGGAAAATTATTATGCATGTTTATTTGAAGTATATCGAAATTTATTGCTTGGATTAGATTAAGTCATAAAGAAACTACGGACAATAATGAGTCCAAGAAACCTGATGATAAAGAAAGAATAAAGGCAATTACTCATAACACAATATTACCGACAAAAAATGGAATTAATGAAATCAATAACCAGAACTATTAGAAAGCAAGAGAAATATAGACCTCAAATTTTCGATCGTTGAGGATTTGTTAAATAATTTACAATAGAAATTTTAAATAAAAAGTGGAAAGTCTATGATAGAATCTACTGTAGTATATATAAATACAGTAAAGAAATTTGAAAGATCCATCATTTAAAATATGATCCTACTTTCATTAAAAGAATTTTTTTAAAATTATACTATGTTCATTATATAAACACTACCATTTGAATTTCATTTTTAATACAGATACAGCATCATCATAATTTTTTATACTTATATGAGGCTGGGTCATTATTCTTTTTCTATAGATAACACATAAAGCTAGTCTCTTGGAGTATGATGTTTTGGTGAAGAAACTACAATACTATCCAAAAGACTAGCAATTAATAATTCATCATCTATTCTAATTAGTATTCTGTATTTGATTGGTTTTTGATAGCAAGGTCAAATTCAGATGGAAAAAAGAAGAAACGTGGTAGACAATAATTTAAATAATTCTTTCACGTAATATATATTGACTTGTCGAGTGAGCCAGCAGTATACAATTGGGATAAAATAGTACCTCAAACCTGTACGTTCAAAAGACAACCAAGATGTAGGAAATGTCATTTCAATAGAAAAAGATAGTTTTACAATACACTCTGGTCGCTATGAATTTATAGTGTCAAAAAACGATGTTGAAGGATTTAATGGAGGCGAAGTATTTTTGAGCAAAAATTATGGAGACTTGCAGAAAAATAAAACTAAACCCTAATTTTTTATTTTGAAAAATTATAATTCCAAATATCCATATAGAGATTTATTTTATAAATTGTTTCACAAAAATAATATCTTAATTCTACTTGATTTAAAATTATACATTAAAAGAAGATTTTTACAATTATTTTCAAAAATATTATTTTTATATATATATAAATTAGTTTTTACTATTAAATTACCAGATTTACGATTTGTTTAAGTACATATTATTTTGATGGTAAGATATATGGAATTTATTATACCAAAATAATGCACCAGACATAAATATAAAATCTGTATTATAGAATAGATCTCATAACCACAGATTTTGTAAATTGCTGCTCTGTTGCGTAACTCGTCTAGATAATCATCTATTTTTTGTTACTAATGTAAAAATTATGTAATAGTTAGACTCTGAAACACGTTATATAAAGATGCTTTCAGTATCATTTCTTTTATCATGTTCTCAAATCTTATAGCAGTAACATATTCTCTACCAAACATTCTTTTAATACAGGAGAAGACAGTTTCTACAATCCATCTCTTTCCATAGCTGACGCTATCCTTCCATTGTTGTAGATTGGTTTTCTGTGATTGTACGTTCTTGTTTCTCACAAATAATGGTTTGTCTTTCTATACTTGGCATTCTTTCTTACCTTAATTGCTGGTTGGATTCCTTTAAATGATAGAAATTGAAAATTATTGTTACTATCATAGGCACCATCCATAATGGCAGTTTCAACTACTTTGTTCTGTTTTATTATTATATCATCCACTAATTCGGGTAATATTTTTCCATCATGTACTTGTTCACTGGTTACCTGTAACGATAAAATTCTCTTCTTTTTTATGTCAACTGCTATGTGTATTTTGAGATAACCTCTTTTTACTTTCCATTTGTGCCTAATCCATTCCCCCCTCTGTTTGTTACTTTAACACCGGTAGAATCAATTGCTATTACAAAATAGTCATCATGTAAACTAGATTTATCATCATCAGAAATCTTGATATTTAGCCTGTTTATTCTTCTGCAAATCCTGCTATAATCTGGAATTGATGGTAACGTATTTGCAGCATGTGCTCGTACTATACCCTCAGTCTGTCTATATGGTAAATGAAAGTATGCCCTCATATAACCAAGTAATTTGATAAATGAATCTGGATATACAAATTTTCTGCCTTCCTTGTCCTTATTCATCTCTTCTAAGTCAAGTGCCTCGGTTGATGTCATATCTTTTTAACTATCATGTCTAAATTCTTGAATAGGTAAAGCTTAAGGTATCCAAAATATCATAATTCTATGTACCATGGTTCTACTAAACTCAACCTCACCACAGGACAGAAGAACAGTATAAGGAGATTGATGAAAAAAACTACAGATAAGAGACATTATCGTAGATTACTGGCAGTACTCCAGAAGAGCAACGGTAGAACTTTTGAAGACATTGCAAAGGAACATGGTGTGAGTATCAGGTCAGTTCAAAGATGGTTATCAGCATATCTCCAGATTGGAATGGAAGGACTAGAGATAAAAAAGACAGGTAGTACAAAATCCCGTATAACAGATGAAAACAGAGAGATTATACTTTCTGTACTTTTTAATGATCCCACTATTTTTGGTTATGTCAGAAACACTTGGAGTCTCAGGTCACTGGCAAAGTGTCTTACAGAAGAACTTGATATTCCAATTAGTTTCAGACATCTTCAAAGGATACTGAAAGATATGGGTATTAGATGTAAAAGACCTAAACTGGAACTTGAACACGGACCTGATTATGAGAAGGGAAAGAAACAGATAAAGAACTACAAAAACAAGTAGCATCAGCGCTCAAAAAAAGAAAGTGATACTGGTATTTGAAGATGAAACTATAGTAACACAGAAACCATGTATAAGTCGATGAGTTTTGAAGGTGAACAACAAAAAATTAGACATAATGGCAGTAGAAAGAAATTCTCAATGTACATATATCCATGCTATGGCCTGAACAGAACCTGTTGTATGAATTCTATGATAAATCAAATTCCACCAATGCTATAAACCATCTTGAGAATCTCAAGATACATGTAATGAAAAATAATGGTTGGAAAAGAATTGTAATGATATGGGATAACGCTTCATTTCACCTAAGCAAGATGACAAAAAAATATATCAATGGACAGAAAGACTGGCTTACTGTAATACATCTTCCAAAGAGGGCTCCATACCTTAATCCAAATGAGAGAAAGGTAAATCAATGTATAAAATCAGATGTGTGTGCAAACAGATTCTATACCGATATAGAAGAACAAAAAGATGCAATATCAGAATATCTTGATAAGAGATTTGGAAGATGGTATAATGACATTAATGATGACACTTGACTTAGTTCATTATCCCAGTTATCTGTAACATCAAAATCAAGTAATAAGTTAAGTATCATATTTTAGGCCAACAACCAAAACATCTTAGATACCGTCTTACATTACATAATAGATTATTTTCTGTTTCGTAGTTGTAATTGGCACATACATCTTTCTTGAGATTCCTGTTTACTTTTGTTTCTACTGGATTCAGGAATGGTGCACGTGTTGGTAGAAATAGTACAGTTAGCCAGTATGGCTGTCTTTCTATAAACTGTTTTGTCTTTTTGCTTACATGAAATGATGCATTGTCTATTACAAGTATGAACCTCTTGATACTTCTCTTGAGTACATATCTCTTGATGCTGTTTAGATGGTTTATGAAATCATTGTTGTTTCTTGTCTTGCTTGTATTGAATTTGATTCCATTTAGGGGATAAAGAAGTGTTATGAATACATTGACTTTATCGTTAGATCCTTTATGGAGTATCTTTTGCTGTTCCCCTCTTCTCATGTATGTTCTGGTTATGTATGGTTGAAGATGTAACCACGTTTCATCTTCAAATCCCAGTAGAATCTTTTTTTAAAAGAGCAGATGATACTTTTTTGTATCTGTCTATCCTGTTCTTCTTTTTCCTCATAATCGATGCCTTTCTCCAGTTCAAGTTTTGGTTATTTGTATACTATGCCCATATCTTGAATTATTCTCCATCATGTTTGCATTGGACTGACATTCATTTCCAGTAATGTTGAGAGATATGTAGCTAAAAGCCTAATACTCCAGCATGTATTTTTGAGATAGCCAAATGTATGGGGTGATTTGTTCAATACTATGTCTTTTACCATCTCTTTGTTTTTGTGAGTAGATATTACTGAGCTTTCTACCTGCATTCATTCTCTTGTTTCTTATACCATCCAAACCGTGTTTTCTGTAATTGTTAATCCAGTCATACACATTACGGTAATTTACACCAAGGTTTTTGGCTATTGTTCTGTAAGGTACTCCTTCTTCATCTTTTGCTTTATAGCAGACGCTCTCTTCTGTATTCCTCTTTGTCACGAGTACTCTTCATGAATCTATTCAGTTCCTTTTTCTGAGTATCAGATAATTTCAGAATATAGGATTTGGGCACATGTATCAATCTAAACATTCAGAGCTAAAGTTCTTTCTATCAGAGTATGTTAAAAATACTAATGCATGTTGATGATATATGAGATACTTAACTTATCTCTCCTCTCTTTACCAGAGATTCATTGTATTTCTTCCAATTTCTCACATAATATGACTAAAATAGGTTAGCTAAATGTGTTAGGAATGATGAGTTGCGCAACAAGGCATAAATTGCCGTTAATAAAATCAATGACATATCCATCATCAGCTATAACATTTATAATGAGACAAAGAGGAAAGAAACCAAGGAATAGATTGTTAATAATCTTTTCTTAAGAGCCTATCCGAAAAGTAGTTTATAGTATTTAAGTTTATGGTACAATAGATTTATTCGACAAAGCTAAGTGTCTCTACACTATATATCACGAGATTAGTTTGATATCTGAAATTTCTGGAATCGATTCATCTTATGAAATACCAGATGAATTATGGAATCAAATTTTCCCTCTTCTTGTACATAAACCCAAAAGAAAGAAGAAGAAGAAGACAGGTCGTCCAAGAATGGATGATAGAAAGGCAATGAATGCTATCTTCTACATTACACGTACTGGATGTCAGTGGAAAGCATTACCACGAAGTCTTGGTGCATCCAGTCCTGTACATGACAGGTTTCAGGAATGGAGACAAGATGGCGTATTCAAACGTATGTGGATTGATGGTCTAAAAATATATGATAAAAAAGTTGGTATCAACTGGAAATGGCAATCAATGGATGGTGCAATAACAAAAGCACCTCTTGGGGGAAAAAAGTACAGGACCAAATCCCACAGACAGAAGTAAATCAGGTACCAAACGTAGCCTTCTTGTAGATGGTCAGGGCATTCCTCTTGGAATTACTGTAGATGGTGCTAACAGACATGATATGAAGATGACAAAAGCAACTCTTCAGAGTATAGTGGTTTGCAGACCACCACCACCATCATCATCATCATCTACAACAAATACCCAACAACAACACATCTGTCTTGACAAGGGTTATGACTATCCTGAGGTATATGAGTTACTTGAGGAATATGGTTATACCATGCATATTTGCAAGAGAGGAGAAGACTACAATAATGGTAACAAAAAGAAGAGAAGAAGGATACCAAAATATAGAGCAAGAAGATGTGGGTAGTTGAGAGAACACACTCACGGATGAACCGATTCAGGCGATTATTGATTAGATGGGAAAAGAAGGAAGATAACTATATTGCAATATTACATTTTGTCTGTGCTTGGATAACATATAAGAGAAGAGGTGTTTTCGGATAGGCTCTAAGTATACCAATATTATTGAAGAAGGAGCAATTAATATTAAATCTAAAAGAGGATACAAAAGGTTTGTTACTAGAGAAATAAAATTATCATCTATAATAAACTCAGAAAAGAGAATACTGATTACATTATAAATTACAAATAATATTGTAAGTATTGATATATAATAATGACAATTCTATAATTTATTTGTCTTTGTAAACGTTTTATAATAAAAAACAAATCCAAAGTTAGAAATACATATCCAATAGACCAAAAACCATCCGCAATAGAGACAACATTAAGTTCCTCACTACTCATAATATAATAATAAGTAGCAATAAAGTCTGCTAAAAAACAAACATATAATTCCTAAGGTTAGAAACAAATATGACTTTCCTTGGACTCCATAAAGTCCATATCTTATTATAAATATTATACCTAAAGTCGAAGCAATAGCAGCTGTAATATTCAAAGCCAAAAGTACAAAATAATGTCTACTCTGATGTTCTAATGATAATGTTGTAAATTTAATGGCAGTTATAGCCATAACCATTAATAATATAAAAGACATTGTAATGTCGATTTGTGTTTGATCTGGTTTTCTTGGGACAAATGATCTTGATATATTTAATATTAAGTTTTTAGTTTACTATGCTATTTATAATTACAAAATTTTATAAGTAAATTACAAAATTTTATAAGTATATACTGTTTTTACAATAAGGGAATAGAATATAATATTCTTTTTTTTGAAATATATTTTCAATTGAAAACTTGATAAATATTATTATATATTAATTAAATCAAGTTGAGGTTAATAATATACACAGGAAAAGGGGGTACAGGAAAGACTGTAACATCTTGTGCAACGGCAATTAATTTAGCAGAAAAAGGTTATAAAACACTCTTGATATCTGCTGATCCTGCACATACAATTAGTGATGCTCTCTGTATTGAGATAGGACATTCTACAAAGAAAATCAGTCCAAACCTAGAAGCAATCGAGATTGATCCATTATTTGAAATAAGTAAAAACTATATGGATATCATTTCATCTATAAGCTCTTCATTTATTGGTAAAGGAATGAACTCAAATCTTGCTTATGAAATAGCAATGTTACCTGGAATGACCCAGCTTTTTTCTTTGATAAAAATTGAAGAATTCGTAAGAGAAAATAATTATGAAACAATTGTTCTAGATATGCCTGCTTCTGGAGAGGCATTAAAATTTCTATATTTTCCAAAAGTAATTGGATCAATGGGTAAACATACAGGATTAACTACCATTTTTAGTGGCTTTGCAAAGATGTTTAAGCCAATGTCTAGTTATTACACTTATCTAGATTCATTTACAGCTCAAACAGATATACTAAAACGTCTTGATAATTTATTTAATATAATATCAAATCAAACTATTACTAGTTTGCGACTTGTCACTAACTTAAATAATTTTAGTGTAAGAAATGCAAAACGAGCACTAATGTCCGCTAACCTATTTGGAATAAATGTTGATCTTGTGATCATAAATAAGGTTGATTTTACTAATAAAGAAAAAATAATGCTTTTAGAGAAAATTAAATTGAATTTTTTTCCTCTACCTTGTCGAGAAGCAGAACAGATGAAAGAAGAACTCGAAGGTATTGAAATGTTAAAAGAACATAGTTTTAACATCTTTGGTCATGATGATCCTTCTCACATTTTCTTTCAAGAGAAAGTTTATTCTATTGAAGAAGACAATAACTCTATTATCCTTAGATTCAAGATTCCTTTTGCTAATAATGCTCGTTTAGACGTTAAAAAAACATATGATGAGTTAATGGTAACTTTGGAACATGAAAGAGGGATTCTTGTCAATACTGTAACTTTACCTTTTGCTGCTACAACCATGAGAATAGTTTCTAGTAGAATTGATAATGACCAATTAGAAGTCATACTACGGCGATAACTATTTGCATATGCTTCTTTTTATCAAAATAAAACTTTTAAGTCATTTATCTAAATTGTTTATTATTTAGCTGATTTAACTTCTCCACCGGCAATTTGGTTCATGACAAATCGTAATCGAAAACTTGTGAATTTGGTAAAAGATAAACATCAATAAGATATATAAACAAATGAATCGTATTGATGGTTTGCTTTGTTAAATAAAAATAACAATGAAAATATATAAAAATTTATTAATTATTCTTACTATTGTTCATATATTTTCCATTTGTTAAATTTGTATGGTTATAAACCACCCATAAAATTAACAAAATCACGGGTATGAAATTCTTTTGTTGCATTCCAGACTTTTCTAAACTTTGGAATAGTCATCATACTTTTTGCATGATTTTCGCATCTTTGCCATAGTTCTTTATCAATCATTTTTTTCTTGTTAATTCTATAAATAAATTCGATTGTATCTATTAATGATATTATAGTATAGTATTCTTTGGGTTCTTCAACTAACTTAAGTCTCGGCATACAGTGAACTCTCCTTAGCCATTCTAGTAAAAATATCGATATTTTGAAGTTTAGTTCTATCGTCTAGAATTCTGGGTATAATTGATACTCACCTTCAAATCGATTCTTTTTAATAGTAACTAACAATACCACAATAGAGACGATCAAGGCATCTGTATAATACACCGTTAGAATATAGATAAATTCTGATTGAAATAATGTTGTAATCAATCATAATAATAAAACAAATAATATAAGACATTCAACTATTTTGATTTATTGCTATCATAGTTTACTAAATTAAGCAAATAAAAGAGATAAAAATAACAATTAATTTGTCTCCAATCTTTTTAATAATTTCAATCCTATGAGATAAATCTTGGAATAATATTTATAGAATATAGAATTATTTTATTGCTTGCTCCTTCCCTATTCTCTGCAGAG
>CAWIYT010000045.1:0-8785 GCA_963840085.1 uncultured Nitrososphaerales archaeon | reverse complement strand
CTTAGTATTAAGAATATAGTATAAAAAATAATAATTTGAATATTCCTGTTATAACAGTACCACTATTGACTTCAATATCAACAATATCAATAATAACAGTCACAATTAGATATTGCAAAAAGAATTGTCTATTCCTAATAATTACTTCATATAGTAAGGATTAACATAAGAAGCTACTGAAAATATGAAAGTAAATAAATCAATCAACTATTACTAGAAATACGATTTTGAAAAAGAATATCAGAATCAAATTTCGATCCGATAATAGTAGGATTAAATGCAGTTAATAGAAGTAAATCTATTTTCTCAGCCAATTATGCTTCAGCTCACCAAAGCAATCAACACAAATATTCCTATACCCTTCATAATCTACTAATGGAAAGTGAGTTATTCCCTTACATCGAGAACATTGATTTTCCATTTAAAGTTAGGTATAAACAAAGAGTAATAAAAATAATTTCAATCCTATAATAGTTCGATTAAAACCTGTTGGGAGAGGTTATGGAGATACCTGTAGCTCCATTAGCTTTTCAATCCTATAATAGTGACGATTAAAACAATTTGTATTTCGTACCGGAAAGACATGCGTCACCCCTCCTTCACAATAAACAAAGAAGTGAAAATCAATGATTATTCTACAAGGAGAGGTGTATCTAGAGAAATGGCATATCGACATATTAAAGAAAGAGCATCTATTATGAATGCAGATACTCTTTTCCTTTTGTAGATTTGATATGAGGCAAATCTCTAAATCCAATTCCAAACAGAAACATAACTTCTCTTCTCATCTCTAAAGATAACTAATGCTTTAGAAGTCTTTCCAAGACAGAGACAACAAGAAAGTACAAATACAAAGAATACATTATTACAATAATAGTTCATGTTCTGTTCCTTTCAAATAATCTAATACCCATAGATTAGAAATAGAGCTACATAGCTATAGCTTTTACTGCTTAACTTAACAGAGCCATTTGTAGAGTCTTAATTCCAACAAAAGTAAAATTTTGTAGCAAGTGTGATAATTCGCAATAATTAAAAACAAGTTATAACCTTTTATTCATGATGAAAGTATTTGATGGTAAGCCAGCAGCAGAAGAATATATGTCTACTCATACTTTAACTTTTTCTACACCTGAAATGATACTTAAATTTATAGTATGGTTATCGGAAATTGTTGAAAATAATGGCGAGGAAGTACCTCGAATTACACTTTATCTACAAACAAGAGACAAAGAAAATGAAGAGCAAAGCCAATCAGATGATACATCTAAACCTATCAATTTTTCAGACCTTTTACCTGATATTGATGAAACTTTCAAACCCACAGGAGCAATAACTGATATGTTTAATAAAACAGAATCATCATTTTCTAAAAATATTGAATATTCTACAAATCCAGAATCAAAATTTTGTATTGAATGTGGTAATAAACTTAGAGTTGATTCTAAATTCTGCACAAAATGTGGTGCGAGACAATAATCTCAATTGGCTCTGTAGAAACCATCATAATTAACTATATTCTACATTGCATTTATAGAAATCAGGTATTTTTCTTGATTAATTATTAATTCTTTAGTTACTAATACTAAAAGCTAAATATAGCTTAGTAGTATCTCTATAATAGACTCTTATTTTTGCACCGCTATCAGTATTACTCCTGATGATTTCTTTTTTTATCAATGTTCATATATTATTTCAATTATTTTTTTCGAAATTATTGTATCGCTTCCCTTAAAACTAGAGGCAGAAATATGAGCTATTATAACTTCGTTTATATTGTATTTAATTTCACTTTCAATTTTTATTTCAATTAAACTAATGTATTAATTGAACACTGAAACCGTGGCTATTCAACTCCCTTCGGTAAATACTTTTTCCAGTGTTCATTAGAAGTTACATTAGCGAGTTGTATCATGTTTTAAAGTCTTTTTAACTACATCATAAACTGAATTAGTCTAAACTTAAAAGATTTGGTATTGTTTGATTTTCAATTAAATTCAACTATTTCAATTCAACAATTTCAATCCAGTTTGGTTCTTTACCAGACTCATAGCGATCCAAGAGTTTTAATTCTCCAGTTTCTGGATTGATCGCATGTACCGATACATGACCTGATTTCTGTCCTGCAGCAATTACAAAATTACCATTAGGATCAATGTTGAATCCACGTGGGATCTTTTCGGTATTATAACTTCCAATATACGTCAGGTTACCTGTGTTATCGTCAACAGAAAAGGCGGTAATTGTGTTGGTGGCTCTTTCACTTACGTATAACCACTTACCATCAGATGTTATGTGAATATCTGCAACTTTAACAGTATTATCTTCTCCCTCTGTAATGTCTTGCATATAATTTTGGCCTACAGGAGTTGATGATTCAAGGCTTTTGTTAAGAGGAGGAAATACAGAAATTCTTTGGATTTCCGTTAAAATTCCTGTCTTGTTGTTCATTTCATAAGAATAAACAGTACCATCCAGTTCATTTGACACATAAACAAACTTGTTATTTGGTGAAAAATCAAAATGCCGTGGTCCAGAACCATCTTTAGTATATACAACATCAGGATCATTTGGTGTAAGAATTCCAGTGGATTCATTAAACAAAAATTGTTTTATCTGATCATTTTCTAAATGAGGTACATATACAAATCTATTTGATTGGTCAACTAAAATTGAATGGGGCTTAGGACCAGTGGGAATTACCTGTATGGGTTCTGCTTGGACTATACCATTACGACCTATTGTATTTACTGCAATTTTTGCACCAGTATAGGAAGTTGATAATAGAAAACGTCCTGTTTTATCTACTGAGATATATACCATGTTATCTGGTAATGATTCTTTAGAAAGCTGAGTTAGTTTACCAGTCTCAGAATTAATGGAATAAGAAATTACAGAAAAAGGTTCTGAACGAATAGAAGCATAAAGGAAACGACGATCTGGACTCAACGCCATATGCATTATATTTGGACCAGCAGGTACCTTTTCTACTAATTTCATATCTCCTGTTTGAGGGTCTAACTCCATTACTGTAATATCTCCATCTCCACCATTAGAAATATACACAAAGGTTCTATCTGAATTAGCATATACAAACATAGTATCTGAATTGAGTTGATTTATTACTACAAATAAAATTGGAATCATTATCGCCGACACAAAAATTCGAAACATGGAACCATGAAGGATTTTTGACATTATTAAATTATCTATATTTGTTATTAGTAGACATTATAGCTTGAACAAACATTTTGGAATCGTTTGAAATAGAGATTATCTAAAAGAATAAGAGTCTATCCGAAAAGTAGTTTACAGTATTTTAGTTATGGTATAACAGACTCATTAGACAAAGCTAAATCTATTTAGTATCTTAAACTTTATGAGATATTTATTTGATATCTATAACTTCTGGAATTGATTCATCATATGAAATACCAGACGCATTATGGAATGGGATTGTTCTTCTTTTACCAAAGACAAAAAGAAATAAGAAGAAAAGTGGTCGTCCTAGGATGGATGATAGAAAGGCAATGACTGCTATATTCTACACATAACACGTACTGGATGTCAGTGGAAAGCACTACCACAACGAAGTCTTGGTGCATCCAGTACTGTACAGGACAGATTTCAGGAATGGAGACAAGATGGTGTATTCAAACGTATGTAGATTGATGGTCTAAAATTATACGATGAAAAAATTGGTATAAATTGGAAAAGGCAATCAATGGATGGTGCAATAACAAAAGCACCTCTTGGGGGAAAAAAGTACAGGACCAAACCCAACAGACAGAAGAAGTAAATCCGGTACCAAACGCAGTCTCTTGGTAGATGGTCAAGGTATTCCTCTTGAAATCACTGTAGATAGTGCTAACAGACATGATATGTGAAGATGACAAAAGCAACACTTCAGAATATTGTTATATGCAGACCTCAACTATCATCATCATCTACTACTACTACTACAAAAAATACTCCACAACAACAACATATATCTGTCTTGACAAGGGTTATGACTATCCTGAGGTATAAGAGTTACTTGAAGAATATGGTTATACCATGCATATTTGCAAGAGAGGAGAAGACTACAATAATGGTAACAAAAAGAAGAAGAAGAAGAAGAAAAGGATACCAAAATACAGAGCAAGAAAATGGGTTATTGAAAGAACACATTCATGGATGAACAGATTCAGAAGATTGTTGGTTAGATGGGAAAAGAAGGAAAATAATTATATTGCAATATTA
This sequence comes from uncultured Nitrososphaerales archaeon, assembly GCA_963840085.1. Taxonomy (GTDB): domain Archaea; phylum Thermoproteota; class Nitrososphaeria; order Nitrososphaerales; family Nitrososphaeraceae; genus TH1177. The sequence continues at coordinate 4,543 of CAWIYT010000045.1, read as the reverse complement.
CATTTTGCCTGTGCTTGGATAACATATAACAGAGGAGGGGTTTTCGGATAGGCTCTTAGAGAAAGTTATGTATGTAACTAAGTAAATAGTTTAAATGTATATTTGTAATAACCCAACAAAAATTAGAAAATTTCTATTATTTGAATATTGAATTTTCTAATTTACCTTTATTAAAACTTTTTAATTAAATAGAAATTAATACTTTATTGTATACATATATGGCTCTGTACAATCAATCTAATAATGATTAAATTTATTATCCTATGAACATTGTAAGTTATATACCTGACTGTCAATTCTTTATTTTGCATCTTAACAATCTAGTTGCGATATGTTCTCCAAACACTCTTTTTATGACAGATAAAAAAGTTTCATATTTATTTCTTTGATTATTCAAAAACATTGTTGTAATCAAGCTTCATCTCTTTCCCGTATACCTCTTGTTTTCCATATAGGCACATTCTCATACCATGATGATATAATATTGAATCCGTTTAGATTCTCTCTTTCAAGTATGTTGTATATTATTAAACTGCAAAATATAATATATATTTATATATACATATTACATATTGTAACATAAGTTTAAATAAAGATGAAAAGACTAAAAATTAGTTTACTGAATATTTCTTGCATCTTTTTTTTATTAACTATATTGTATATTAATATTAATAACAATATATCTTATCAATTTATAGAATCAAACAATATTCAACAATTGCTTCCGATATATTTCAACTATTTAAAAGCAGAGTCAATGCTAATGAATAAAATCAATCTTCCAGAAAATCAATCAGATTTACCATTAAATGAAATTAAAAATCTTGTTAGCGTAGGAGAAATAGTTAGCAATAATAACAATACAACGTCCAATCTTCCAAATCAAACTATTTATTCTAATAAAGTAAACCTAATCGGTAAAAATGCCTCTCAATATATTTTCTCTAATAATAAAAGTGAAATACATTCTCCAGAAAACAATAGCCATACTTTAGAATTTGAAAAATCAAAAATAGCTCTTGTTAAACCTACTTTTACTGATGCTGCTTATCATAGTGCCTTTTATAACTTTTATAGAATGTATGAAAATGTTCCTGCTAATACAAATGTTACTAGTAATCTCAATTTACTTACAAGCAAACTCTCTTCTAATCGAGAAGGATCAATTTCTAACGTATATGCAATGCTTGATCTAATAAAAAATTTAAAATGGATAACAAATAATTCCAATATTACAATACTATCAGATCAAGATGTTGATTCTAAATCAATTTTCAATAAAAACGGATTTAATCTATATGATATTATAATTCTAGGACATCAGGAGTATGTCACTCAGGATGAATATAATAGTTTAAAAAAATTTGTTTCTAATGGAGGAACGATGATCCTCTTGGATGGAAATGCATTGTATGCTCAGGTAAAATATGATAGAAGTGCAAATCAAATAACACTTGTTAAAGGTCATGGTTGGGCTTTTAATGGAAAGTCTGCATGGAAAAGTGTAGATGAGAGATGGGAAAATGAAACCTCTCAATGGGTAGGTAGTACCTATCTTTGTGCTATTTGTCATATATCATATCTAAATAATCCTTTTGGATATATACATCATGAAGAAGATTATATAACCAATCCAACTGATATTATTTTGTTAAATTATCCATTTACTGATCCCGTGGATAACTTATCTAAAAATATAGTAATAGCAACCTATGAACATAATTATAATAAAGGAAAAGTTATTGCTTTAGGATTATACTCAGATGATATAATAAGCAATGGAGTTTTTGATAGATTTTTCGATAGCTTATTAGTTAAATATGCACTTCACAATAGTTAAACATGAAGCTATTACAATAATAATTAAATATCAAACTAAACATGATAATATAATTTTTGGAGAGTTGTAAAATCGATACCTGATAATATATTTATCTAATACATCAGCCTGTACTCATCTTGAAATCTTCTGTGAATGTAGCAAGTCAGAATTATACTACATTTTCCTTTTTATCTTATTCTTACTAAATTTTTTATTATGGCGCCATTTTTTGTATTGGGCATGATTTTCAAGCGGATCGTTATATTTAGTTTCAAGACTTTCCAATTTTTTTCTGGTTTAAACTCAATATTACAGATCTATCATCCATATACAACCAATTTACAAAGACGTCTAGTAAAGAATAATTATCAATCCAGAATATTGTAACTTATTATATCAAAAATTAACGAATTATAAAGATAAAGCATAAACCTTTTTTAACGCTTAAATAATACTTGTCTAACTTATTTTTATGGCAAAAGTAGAGCATTATCGAGGACTTAATACGAATTTAGACAGCCTTTACGATAGTATTAAACAAGTGATACAAGATCAAAAGGACCTTGAAATCGTTTCAGAATATAAAGGTACCATGAATTCTCTTCCTTTACGTAGTATTGTAGCCGTAAATAAATCTCCAAAAGTTTGGGTAGGATCTTTACGTGAGATTCATGTATCCATTACAGGTGATCCAAATGATTATGCTGTCGAAGTAGCATCTGGTGCATGGTTTGGAAGTCTTATATGGACAGGTGCTGTAGGATTAGTTATTGGAGGACCAATTGGTCTTGCTGCTGGAGCTACAGTTGGGGGAATAATTGCATATGAATTTGAAAAGCATGTATGGAATAAGATTCTAGAAGTAATTAAGAAAGAAAGTGAGAAACAACCTACACTTGATTCTATTGATCACTATTATCATAGTAGTTGATATATTTCTTAATCTGGCATTATACAAAATTTTATACATAAAACTTATTTATTTATTATTATAAACCTAGAAATCATTATTATTAACAAGTATTAGTACAAAATTGTTAAATATGTTTGAGATTTTTGCCATGTGGGGATGTATTCTCGAAATTACCAAAGATTGTATAGATATGACAAATGCAGGAAGTACATATTTTGGACTTATTATAGGAGCAATTCTAGGAAGAATAGTTAGTTGGTGGATATATAATAGACAAAAGAAAATATCAGAGAAACAAGACAATCTACTTAGTCATATAATGGATTTATCAGAAAATAACCAAATTTATTTTACAAAAGTAGATACATCGTAATTTTCTAAATTTAAATTAAAACAAATATTGCTATTTATATAATACAAATCTCAATCTATATTCAATTTATTTTAGATATAAGAAGATTCTTTTAGATACAATCAGAATGATAATATACTTATTATTATTGTTGAACATATTGAGTAACAAGCAATAAACCAAATATAATGATTAAAAATAAGAGAAAGGCTTTAAATCAATTAAACATAGTATAAAGTTGTTTTCTATATTCTATTGGATAGTAATATTTTTTTGAATATTACAATTTTCTTTTGATAGGTTATCGATAAGACTAAAGGTTATAACATAATCTCCAGATAGAACATAAGATGTCAAATCCAAATCTATAGGCAAATATAGTTCTGTTATTTTGTTATGAGATTTAAAAGTATAATTTTGTATATCTTCTATAAATGGTACTTCATTCCCCTTATCATCTTCCATTGTTATTATTGTTGTAATATTTGTCAAGTACAATTTGTTTCCTTTTTTATCTATTGTTGGCTCATGTTTAAATCCTATTGGTTCAACGTATAGCGATATTCTTTGACTAGAGTTAAAAATACTAGAATTCCTTTCAGTAAATATACCATATCCTTGAGTTGAATTTTCATTAATAAATGTATCAAAAGCAGACTGGAAAGGGAGTCTTTCCCATTCTGATAAATAATTATTCCTTAAGTTAGAAAATTGAGATACAGTAGAATCAGGAGGAGTGGAACTTTTGTTTTCAAATTTTGTTTTAATGATATTTTCAATATACGATGTTTGATTCTGAAGAGTTTGAGCTTCTTGTGATGTTTCATTATCTGATGTTATAGAAGTTCGCTCTTATTGACAAATGTTTCAGCCAAGCTTAAAGCTGGATAACACCTAATTAAGATGTGTTTACTTTAACCACATCTCTTCCTGATGAAAATTGGTGTACCAGTTTACTGAGAAAGATTAGATGGAATGACAATGTAATATGTCCACGTTGCCAGTCCAATAACATAAAGAAGGATGGTCTTTACAGATCATATCAAAAGTATTTTTGTAAGCAATGTAAAAGAGGATTCAATGACAAAACAAGTACAGTATTTCATTATTCGCATACACCATTGAAGGTTTGGTTTCTGGTAATGTATCTATACTTTTGTACTCTGGCCTGGCTGTTCAATAAGAGAGATATCGCTTGAGGTAGTGGTAACCGTATCCAAGATGCAACAGATTTATCAAAAGAACATCCAGATATACTTGAAAAGATGGTTTCTTCCTATGACAAATGGGCCCAGAATGTCGGAATTATAGAACCAAAATACAGTGAACAACAAAAACAAGGAGCACTAGAAATGTTAGCAGCAACCAATCAAACAGAATTTACAGTGTTCCCGATGGAGCAGTTATTAGCAGGTTATCCAGCAGAGCCGTGAAACTAAGTTAAGTATCTCGTATA
>CAWIYT010000044.1:0-3310 GCA_963840085.1 uncultured Nitrososphaerales archaeon | reverse complement strand
AATTTAATATTTTTTGATATATACTAAAACATATAAGTATAATTTTTATAGTAACTCCACATTAAATTTATTTTAAAAATAAGATTCTAATAATAAAAGCTAAATACTACGTAGTAGTATTCTATAATAGATTCTTATTTTTGCACAGCTATCGGTGTTACTCCCGATGGGCCGTATTTTTCTTGGGTTCACTATGCACAGCAATTATTGCCATTCCTAAACTAAAATTTATTCCTCAATAGAAATGCCACTATTGAAGTTCCAATAAATGGTGCAGTCAAGTAAAGCCATAAATCTAAATAATATCCTGACACAATAGCAGGAGCTAAAGAACGAGCAGGATTCATTGAAGCCCCAGATATTAAACCAAACAAGAAAATATCTAAACCTACTGTAGCACCAATAGCTATTCCTATAAATCTCTTTAATCCTTTTGTATATATTACAATGAGAATTATTGACATAAGTAAAGCAGATGCCAATATTTCTATTCCAACAATAACATGAATTGGAAAGTCAAGATAATTAGGAGCATTAACACCTAAATGATTTTCATTCCCTAAAATAGAATAAATAAAAAAACTTGCTAATAAGGCACCTATGATTTCAGCTACTAGGTAAATCAAAAGCAATCCTTTTTTTCTTTCCATATGTCTGGTAATCAAAAATGCCAAAGTTACTGCAGGATTGAAATGTGCCATGGATATTTTTCCAAATAAATGAACCCCAATAGTAACAGCAATAGCAGGAGCAATTACTATAAAAGGAAGCCCTAATGCTCCGTTTAATTTTGCATCTAATACAACAGAACCAATAGCAAACACTATAACTGTAAAGGTTCCAATGAGTTCTGCAAAAAAGATTTTTTTGTTTTTACTATTAGTTAGTTTATTTCTTAGTAGTTGTAATTTCTGCCACAAGTTCCTTTACCCTTTTTTCTATTTCATCTCTTATCGTTCTAACCTCTTCTATTAATTTACCTTTTGGGTCTGGTAGATTCCATTCTATAAGTTTTGGTAAGAATAGTGTAGGACAGGAACTTTTATCCATGCATCTCATGTTAACAATATAATCTGAAATTCTAATCATTTCGTCTGTTATTACTTTGGATTTTTGTGTACTGATATCTATTCCAAGTTCTTTCATCGCTTGTACTGCAATGGGATTGATTTGTGAGACAGATTTAGTTCCTGCACTTTGAACTTTGAATTCTTTTGGAGCATATTTTTTAAAAAATCCTTCAGCTATTTGACTTCTTCCCGCATTTTCAACGCATACAAAAAGAACTGTGGTAGCATTCTTGTTATCCCTTAATTTCAAGGTTGTTTCAAACCTTTAGAATCAATTTTTCTATAATTTTCTAAATCTTTATTCAAAAATTCTTGTTGCATTCTATTGTTTACAAAGGAAACTATTTAACTTATCAAGATGACTATATTACACAAAGTGTAATGAAGGAAACAAAGGGACAAAAAGTAAACAAATTACCTATATATGAAAATAGTTGCAATTTCAAAGGATATGATTCTCAAAAACTGATGTTACAGACAGCAAAACTTCGAATTTTGATAACTAAAAGAGGTACATTTGAAATGCTTATTCATTTATGTTGCTCAACTAATCCTGTAAGATATAAGCAATTCAGAGAATTAATGAAAGGTATCAGTAGTAAAACATTGGCAAGAAGACTTAAAGAACTTGAAAGTGATGGAATTTTAGAAAGACATGCATATAATGAAATACCTCCAAAAGTAGAATACAAACTGACTAAAAAAGGGCAAGAATTAGTTGAATCTATTTTTAATTTAATACATTGGATGATAAAATGGTCTTAATAAAAAAGTCTGTGCAATTCTATTTTGATTTGAATCATCATCTATATGTTATTGGTTGAGACTCTTCTTACCCTTCTCCAAATTTATTCATAGTTTACTAACTCTGACAATCTCATAGGAGAAAATACAAGAATAATAGAATCTTTAATCTTTTTGATTGCTTTAATCATTTGAGGATATAACCAGTCTTTGTCTTGTTTTGTAATTTGTGGGTCTGCAAGGAAAAAGTCACCAGTTATAACTACCAATTTTGATTTGTATTTTTCTAAATCCTTTTCCAATTCTTTTATCAAGAAATGAGCCAATTGATGTATTGTGAAAATCCTTCTTACTATTACATTTTTTAATGCCCTATCTAATATTCTATATTTTTTATCAGCTATTTCTGTTATATTGTAAAAGTCAAATTTGTTGTCAGTTACCAATACATATACAGTAGGAGATTCAAGACCATTATGACGTTTTGGTAATATACCTCTTACAATAGTATCACAAACAAAATCTGAATGAGGTTTAACAAAACAAACTATGTCACCTAAGTTTAGTTCAACTATTCTTTTTCTTGTTTTCTTGTTATTTTTATCTTTATATCAAAATTCAAGAATGAATTTATCTGCTAAGAGGTTTTGAGCTGATATAAATTTCGGTACTGCAATTGTTTCATTATCTAATAATATCAACTACAACAAATCAAAGTCTCATTCTATTAATTTTAGAAATTTATTTTAGAAATCTAGTTGTAGAGAGGGAGAGATAGAATATATTTGTAAAGTTTACATTCTATTTGATAATTTTATCGATATTAGGTACTGTTTATTACTGAGACTAAGTTTTGTTTTTTTATTATTCTGTATTTTTGTTATCTAATATAATATGTATCTATTGAAATATGAAAAGGTTAAATCAAATAGTTATTATTATTTAATGGAGAAATGAACAACTTAATAACTGTAGTAGGAATAACTATAGTTTCACTACTTTTATCAAGTCCTTTTTACAAACACAAAATGCATACGAAATAGATATTTATGGACAAGGGTATGATGTTGAACTGATATTAGATTCAGATGAAGCTATAGAACAGGAAGAAGAGGCAATGGAAGAGGCAGAAGAGGATGATTAATTGCGGTTGATATTAAATAATAATATTTTTAATTTCCTTGTTTTTTAAAATCACGTATATTTTACTCATTTATCAAATAATGTTTAACGACATATCAAAAAGATATGATATTAAAAGTTATACCTTAAGTATTATATGCATCAATTATGTTAGCGGATAGAAAAAATATGATAACTTTCAGTATATTAGGATTTTCTTTGATATCAGCAGCAATAATAGTTGTATTTCTTAATCTATAGACTACATGCTGTAACTTTTTAATATATATTTGATTATAAAATAATAAGTTTCCAATAATAGAATATATATGCGAAATAATAATAAATTACCTTCCATATCCGTGTTTCATAGG
>CAWIYT010000043.1:0-7465 GCA_963840085.1 uncultured Nitrososphaerales archaeon | reverse complement strand
CCTTGCATATCATTCTCCAGATGCTGTGTGGATGTAATTCCACAATAATGTTTGGAATTTATTTATTATAGTTTGTTAATGTGTATTCTCTTTTGGGATTATATAACATATAGAGATGAGATTACTCATATTATTATTATATTTTGTATAATTAGATTCTAAGTACAATATTTTTCACTATTGGTATTACTAATTAAAATTAGCTATTGAATTATACAATAATCATTCACTAAGTAAAATAGATAGAATATGTTACTGAATAATTCTTCGAACTCTAGATATAATTAAAAAGTTATTTAACAAATATAAGTCTGCTATTATTGGATTCTTCTTGATTACTATTCTTATTTTTGGAGTAGCCCACTTCATGACATTTCAAAGTGCTGTAGGAGAAGATTATTACAATGACGATTTGCGTTCCTATTCTTCTGATTATGGAGGTGATACCAGTAACAATAATTATGATTCACCAAAAATTTCTGATAAAAAATATCTATGTCAAGATGGTCCATCTGAAGGTTTTTTGTAAGCTCCTTGGAATTTTGTAAGGCAGATATAACCGTTCCAACTGATTTTCCTACTATACAATCTGCAATAAACGCAGCAACTTCAGGAGACACAATAAAAGTATTACCAGGAACATATACAGAACAAATCACAATTAGTAAAAGTTTAACAATTTTGGGGTCGGGTGCCAAATCTACTATTATCAATGCCCCAGCAGTTCTAAACAATGGTGTAATTGGAACACCATACATTGTTGAAGTTAACAATGGGGCTGAAGTTAGTATGAAAGGATTTGCTATCAGTGGTCTTGAAGTGTTAAATTGTGGTAATACTCCACTTGATGGAGTGGCATGTTTCAATGTGCAGGAAGGTGCAACTCTTAACCTAGACTCGTCGACCATTCGAGACTGTACCTTTGTTGCTGTCAGGATTGGTACTCCACCTTTTTTGGGTTCACAAGTAGGCCATGCAACTATTACAAATACAGATATCACTGACTATCGCTCTACTGGAATTGTAGCTTTTACATCTGATTCAACATTATCAATCACCAAGAGTGAAATTATAGCATCAGATACTTCAAACATTATTGGTCAGGTTGGTATCTTACTTGAATTTGGTGCTACAGGTAAAATTACTCACAATGAAGTTAGTGGAAATATTTGTAATTTACCTGATTGTGGTCCAAACTTTTTTACTCAAACTCAAGCATTTGGAATTATTGTTGATTCTGCCCTAGGCTCTATAGTCTCAAATAATTATGTATCAAATAATGATGTAGGTATAGGCGTATTTGGCACTAGCGGATGTTGCATAGTTGATTATAACAAACTAACAGACAACCGTTTCTTTGGAATTGTGATAGCAGATGGTGAACATACAATTTCTAATACCAAAATCTTTGGAGGAAATATTGGAGTAGCAGCAATAGCCACTAATGCTAATACAGTTGCCACATTAGATCATGTCAAGATTGTTGATGCAGAAATTCCTGTACATGCACTTTCCTCTGGTGATTTAACGGCATCAGTAAATGTAGTCTCTCCATATTTCTTTGCACCTTGATTGACAATCCCTCTCCTCATTTTTTTCAATAAATAATTAATCTAATACTCTAGCAGTATCTTCTACCAATCAAACTGTTATTGAACATTGAAACAATGACTATTCAACTCCCGACGGGCCCGTAGTTTTCTAAGGCTCATCTAAATTTATCCATAATTTATATATTTAATAGGTTTGTAGGAGAAAAGACAAGGGTATGAGGGTCTCTAACCTTTTTGATTGCTTGTATTATAATCATCATTATGATTATTATAATGACTCTTACTAATCTAACTATAAAGATTTGTTTATTGAAATTATCCTATTAATATGGTAAATGTTGATTAATTATAGATTTCATTATCTCTTAATATATTTAACATTGATGATTTCTGTTACACAACGATTTTTGCATAGGCAAACATTATTTAATTTCTATATTTTATTGATTATAATATTAGTTAAATTAAGTCATGCTAAATAATATTTATAAAATTTTTTTGTCATATGGAGAAAATTGAAATTATTATAAAATATAAAAAAACCTAATTATAAATTAAATAACTTTTGATATATAAGTATATTAAATCGCTTCATTCTTAAAGTCCAACTGAATGGCTAATATCAGAGAGCCACAAAGTCCCATCCATCCGCACGAACACAAACTCGTTCGTTCATTGGGTTTGCTAGATGTGGTGATGATTGGAATAGCAGGGATGATTGGTGGTTCTATATTTGTGCTTACTGGTCCTGCAATTGGGCTTGCAGGAAGTTCTGTCATTCTTGCTTTCATCCTTAATGCAATTATTACGCTTTTTACAGCAATGGGCTATGCTGAATTAGGTTCTGCAATGCCAGAAGCTGGTGGAGGATATTTATGGGTAAGAGAGGGACTACGTCGTCCTAACGCTTTTATTAGTGGCTGGATGGCATGGCTAGCACATATTATTGCGGGTAGTTTATACGCAGTTGGCTTTGGTTCCTTTTTTGTAAGTTTATTGCAGATGACAAATATTCTTCCTATAGAAAGTCTTTTTGGTATTATTCCTCTAGATAAATTAACTGCTGTTGCAGTTGTAGCAGTATTTACTTTTATAAACATCAAAGGAACCTCAGAGACAGGAAGAGTAGGCACTATAATAACAGTAGTACAGCTAGTAGCAATTACTTCAATTATAATTGCAGGATTTTTGGTCATGTCCTCTAATCCTAATAATAGCGGGCAATCTAATTTTGCAGATTTTCTACCTATGGGTTTTGCTGGACTAGTAGCTGCAATGGGTTTAACATTTATTGCATTCGAAGGATATGAAATAATAGTTCAGACAGGAGAAGAAATTAAAAATCCTAAAAGAAATATTCCAAGAGCAATTTTCATATCTCTTGCTCTTGTTGTAATCATGTATTGTCTTATTGCTTTTGTTTCTATTGGTGCTATTTTTCCTGATATACCTTCATGGCAGTTCATTGGTCAAAATGGTGAATTAGGAATAATGAAAGCAGTAGAATTATTTTTACCATATGGAGCCTTCATAGTTTTAGCAGGAGGATTAGTATCTACTCTTGCTGCACTAAATGCAACTACTTTCTCTTCAGCAAGAGTTGCTTTTGCAATGGGACGACATTATAATTTACCTCATAGATTAAGTGCTATTCATCCCAAATTTAAAACACCTTATGTTTCTGTAATATTATCATGTATTATTATGGGAGCAATGGCTTATGCTCTTCCTCTTGAAGATATTGCACATGCTTCAGGAGTCATATTTTTACTTTTATTTACTCAGGTAAATCTTGCAGTAATAAGTATACGAAGAATGTATGGCGATAAACTTGATTATGGATATAAAACACCGTTCTTCCCATATGTTTCTATAATAGGTATAATATTAACAATAGGATTGGCTGTTTATCTTTTAATTACAGCTCCACTTAGCTGGGCTATTACTGCATTATGGGTTTTAATAGGTTTCACTATCTATCGTATCTTTACATTTAAAAAAGAGGTAGAATACTATTCGCCTTTAATAACAAGTGAAGGGAATCTTGTAAGAAAAGATTTTAGAATTCTACTACCTTATACTCCAGAAAATCCTGACAGACTAATACGATATGCAATAAAAGTTGCTCAAGAAAAAGGTGGTGAAATCAATATCTTAAGAACAATAACAGTTCCCCATCAGACACCGCTCTCAGCAGGAATTGCATTTATAGATTCAGCAAGAAAGACATTTGATTCCCTTGAGGAGATATTAAATAGAGAGGATGTAGTCTGGCATTATTTTGTAAGAATTTCTCATGATGCCACTGAAGCAGTTCTAACAACAATTGCAGAACAAAAAATTAATTTAATGATTACAGATTATGAAACTATGAGAAGTAACAAAAAATTACAAACATTGCTAACCTGTGATGTTTTGGCAATTATTCCCCATAGTGAAGACTTTATAGTTTTGGAGAGAGAAAACAATGTCAATGAAACAAGACTTACAACAAAAGAGAATAAAAAAAATATGGTAATTTTATACGATAATGGAGATAATTCTGATGAAATATTAAGGGTTACAAGTTGGTTCATAAATATTGAAAAAATCAATTTGAATGTAATTGCGATAAATAGAAAAGGTTTGAATAATTATAATAATAAAACCAATTCTAAATCAAAAAAATCTAAAAGCGATAAAGATGCTTCTACTTTTGCGAAACGACGAAAATTTTTCCAAGAAGCAGGAGTTGAACTGAATGAAATTTATGTAACGGAAGATGTTGAAAAAAATAGTACACAATTTGCAAAATTGATATTAGAATCAATTATGAGATATAATCCAGATATAGTAATAACTGAGTCATATATAGGAAAATATAATCTGTTTAGCAGCACAAAATTTGCTCATTTATTGCTGTCTCAATTGAATTATCCAATAATAATCGTAAGGGACTATGCTATTCCATTTGTTAATATTGTAACACATAGTGTGAATAGAATTACTGGTAATTTAGGCCCAGTATATCTTGTAAGATTGATGAAAAATAAGATAAAATAATAATAGCGTAATATTTACTCCTCAAATAATTAATTTGTAAATCTTTCAATATTTGTTGTTTTAATATACTTAAAGAAATAGTAATTTGTTTAGAATTTTATTTCTTCATTTACTATAAATTTTTAACATTTCATGACTATTCATACTCTTTTTTTAATATATTTCAATAAATCTGTATGGTCATCAATATTATAATATTTTTTTAAATTTTCAATTATGTGATTTTCAAAAATGTTATTTTTTTGTTTTATTTGCTCATTTTTATCTCTTTTCATACTAGATTCTCTTTAATAATTATATTTATATTTTAAAGAATTATATTTAGAAAATATTTCAGATATTTTTTTATTATGAGTATATTAATCTATGATATACTAGACTAACATCATCCAACAAATATAAAATAAGTTTCTAATAATAAAAGCTAAATACAAGGTATTGGTAGTATCCATACATTAGACTCTTATTTTAGAACCGCTATCGGTGCTACTCCCGACGGGCCCGCAGTTTTCTCGGGACCACTAACTCAGAAAAGAAGAAAAACAATATACCCTCTAGTGTATGAGGTTTAAAAGTGCATAAATAAGGGGTTATTTTACGTGTAGGTAAACCAATGAAAAGATTAAAGTTGTATTTTTCTAAAGAGAGATTGTAGAATTTTTTCATTAATATATATTGGACTCCTTTCATTTTATTTGTATTTTTATATTTAATTAAAAAAATCAACAGCAAAAAATATTGCTCTCTCTACCTCTAAAATAGTTTCTACATGTGACAGCGTCACACGCTGAAAGCAAATTCACCCACAGAAACAGAGATAAAAAATAAAATTAGAGATAAAAAATAAAATTCATTAAAATAATCAAATTAGGAGTTTAATAGAGTTTGCCGATAATAGCAGTAGGATTCGTCTTTATAAAGCATAAACCAATAAAAAAAATAATGCCCTCTCTGAGGTTCAGAAAATTTTTAGCGTATGACGATTAGGTTCTGTCACATGACAAATCAAATTTTCTATTGGTAGTCAAAATTATAAAGTCTAAAGTTATCAACAATTTATACAATTGGGACTACCACCAAATCTCGTAATAATACCATTACCATATAATTATATCATTACACAAAAAGAAAAAATTATGTAGAATGATTAATATATTTAGACAATATTGTTACTGTAATGAAAAATAATAATAATCATCTATAGTACAATATTTTTTGAATTCATATTGCAGCACTAACAGCATATGCAGAAAAAAATAAACTACCGAAAGAAGATGTGACGAAGTTATGTGACGCTAGTGAAGATTGAAGCACACAAAAAAGAATGTGATAAACTCTATGATGCTTTAGAAGAAGAAGATAATGGTTAAAACAACTTTTTAGGCTCGAAAAAATTAATGCAAAACTTATATTTATTTCACGATTAAAGTTCTGCTAGTAACTGTAAAAGAGAACATAATATTATATAATTATGAATTTGACTCATAGGTTTGAAAATTGTTAGATAGCAGTAAGATAAAAATCTGGATTATTGGAATTTCTATTTCAATATTATGTCTTTTTCAGCTTGGTTCACAGATAACTTCATCTAATCCTCTTTGTTGAAAGTTCTTTTTGATTACAGTGGCAGCTTCACAATTACTTATTGGAACGTTTACATTAAGCGGCGAATCGTTATCCATTAAGTAATTGTCGTTGTCTTCAATATGGTCTAAACCTAATGTATGACCTACTTCATGCTTTAATATTTGGTAATAAGTAAAATAATATAGTTTTCCATCTTTGGGTTTTTCATAATAGTTTACAATATCATTACCATTACTCTTTTCATAATCGTATCCAGACTTTTCTAAAACTAGCGTTTTTATACAATATTATTTCTGAATGAGCTATTTCGCCGTTACCATTCTTGAAAGTATCTGTCTTTGCAAAAAAATCACTTCCACTTTCTTCATCTATATATTTTACTACAATATCTGCGTCGTATTCATTATGAACTCTTTTGAAAATAAGTGAACCTTCTTGTATTTTATCTAATATTCCTGACCAAGAGCTGAATGCACTTACTATATTCCAATACAGATATTCATCAACACTATCATCAATATAATATGTCAACTCACCATCTTTTATTATTTCTTTATCCCAAGCACCTATGAAAGATATTGTTGCTTTACCCCATTCATAAGATTCTGCTTCTACTGTTTTGATTGTTAATCCAATTAAGAATAAAGCCATCACTGTTAAAGAAATTAGTATGATTGCATTTTGTATTTTTAGTAATTTTTTAAATTGTCTACTGAGAATTATATCAATTACTGAGTATAAAGTAGACATTGATAAGTACATATTATGCAATCTTATTAAGATTTTTGTTTCAGTTAATTGTAACTAATTCACGGGTTCGGTGGGATAGTTTACATACGTGTAACTAGTTTATTCTTAATTTATATAAAAAATTAATATTTTAATAAGATAAACAATAGTTGAAATTGTATAAAAATTTATTGTTATTATGAACTTCAATTCTAAAAAGAATCAGATACAAACTCTTTTTCATACTTTTACCTTTGATTCACAACAATAGAAGTCAATGGTATTTACATGGTATCAATTGGAAAAAGATTATTCATCATTATAACTGAATTTCAAGTATCTGCTATTAAGAATGAATTTAGAAGAAAGAAAATTTAGTAATACAACTTTATCAAGAAGGAAAAACTCAAAGAGAGATTGCCCAAATTGCACATATATGTCTGTTAGAGATATTAGCAAAATCATTAGAAAATTTGAGGGAATTTCAGAAGAGAAATCAATAGAAATACATGCACTAGACCTCTTTTATCAAGGCAAAAAACCAATAGAAGTAT
>CAWIYT010000042.1:0-4594 GCA_963840085.1 uncultured Nitrososphaerales archaeon | reverse complement strand
AATTCTAACAATAACGATAAAACATTTGAATCGTTAATTAATAAAATAGTTTCATATTTTCGTGTAATCTAACTCTAAAATTAATCATAGATAAAAAATGATTGAAAAGATAAAAAAATTTTTTATTTGGCGATTTTATTGAAACGCTGCGAAACGTCTTCCCAGTTTATAACATTCCACCAGGCAGAAATGTAGTCAGGTCTTCTGTTCTGATATTTGAGATAATAGGCATGTTCCCATACATCGCATCCCAAGAGTGGTATTAAACCTTCTGTTCGTGGACTTGTTTGATTTGGCATTGATTTGTATTCTACTTTACTGGTTGATGGGTTATATACCAGCCATCCCCAACCACTACCTTGAATCAATGCAGTAGTAGAAGAGAATTTTTCTTTAAACGCTGCAAAACTTCCAAAGGATGTATTGATTGCATCAGCAATAGGTCCGTTTGGTTCGCCTCCTCCATTTGATTTCATGTTGTGCCAAAATATTCGATGGTTATCAAATCCTCCTCCGTTAAAGTTGATGGCACTTTTTTGATCAGCCGGAACTTGATCAAGATTGGATAATATTTCGATAATGTCTTTTTCTTGAATATCAGGAGAACATTTATCAAGTGCTGCATTCAGTTTATCTGTATAAGTTTGATGGTGCTTAATGTGATGTATTTCCATAGTTCTTGCATCAATATGTGGTTCTAGTGCATCATAACTATATGGCAACGGAGGTAATTCATATTTTCCCATATGTGTATTTTTTTTTGGTAATTATTAATCTTTTTGTTGTATATCAGTATATTTTTTGCTATATATTGACTGTGATACTTCTCTTGTTAGAGAGAAACGTATTTATTGAAAATTAGAATTAAATTCTAACTGCTTACTCATGGTTATCAATAAGGAACTGCTAGAAAAAAGGAAAAAAGTATCAGAACATCGACCTAAATTTGTAAGACAAGAAAGCTGGAGGTATGATAGGCTTGCAGAAAACTGGAGGAAACCTAAAGGAAAAGATAATAAGATGAGACTACAAGTTTCTGGTGTCCCTCGGTTAGTAAAAGTTGGTTATGGAGGTCCAAAGGCCGTTAGAGGACTTCATCCATCCGGATATACTGATAATCTAGTATATAATACCAATGACCTATTGTCATTAGATTCAAAAAAAGATGCTATAAGGATAGGACATATTGTTGGAAAATTAAAGAGAAAAGACATTTTGATTAAAGCTGCTGAATTAGGAATTAAAGTTTTGAATCCAGGAAAAGATTCTAAAACACAAAATACATCTAAAGTAAAGGATAGCGAATAAGATATGGTTGTAAATCTAAAAAAGAAAAGAGAATTAGTTGCTAGAATGCTGAATGTTGGTTCTAATAGAGTTAAATTTGAACCTGATAAGCTTGACGATATAGCAGATTCTATAACAAGAGAAGATATAAGATCTTTAATAAAAAATGGTGTTATATGGACATCAAAGCCCAAAGGAACTTCTAGAAGTAGAGCTAAAGCAAAATTGAAAGTAAAAAAGAAGCATGGAACTGGCCCTGGATCTAAGAAAGGTAGCAAAACTGCAAGAACAGGAAAAAAAGAACTATATGTGAAAAAAATACGAGCAATGAGATACCATTTGAAAGTATTAAAAGATAGAAATGATGTTAACCGAGAAATATACTGGTCTTTGTATAAAAAAATTAATGGTGGTCAAATTCAATCCTTGAGTCACTTAAGAGATACTGTAAAAGATTGGAAGTCTCAATAATGGTCTTTACAAAGCAATATTCTTAATCAATTAAAATCGTTTATTATTGAACTAGATCTATCGATTAATTTTTCTCTTAAACTAATAACTTGGGATCTCTTTTCGCCATCCAAATTAGTCTGAAGCAATACATTTAATCCTTCAATTAGATATTTTATATTGGGAAAAGTAAGAATATTTAAATCATCATAATCGTCTTGATTATTTTCTTCCCAATTACTCATACTATAGAATATTTTGTGTTAGTGTTAAATGTTTTGGATAATTTGGTAAATAATTTGACTCAATTATTACTATAATATTATTATAATTTTACAATATTCTGATAATATATGTTTTTTACACTAATCACTTCTGAATTAGATCCCGCTAGTAAAACGATGTTAGGATATTTACAAGAATACAAAAAATTCAATGAACTAAAAAATTTCTGTTTTACTTCTTTATTATATGATAATATTTCAATATATGTATCTAAAAATCAATTAATATTTACTGATTGTTTTGATGACTTGTGTAAAAAAACTGATGTCTTTATTTTTCTTTCTAGACATCAATCAAAAAGCAAGATTCCATCTTTGACATGCCATTTTCCGGGAAATTATTTTACAAATTCTTATGGTGGAAATAAATCTGAATTAGGAATTGCTTATCCCTCATTACAAAAAAAATATCTTAAAAAAATATACCAATCAAGAGAAAAAGTTCCATTCTGTGATATAACTATAGAAACCACTCATCATGGGCCAACTACTATAAAAAAACCTGCTATGTTCGTTGAAATTGGATCTTCAGAAGACCAATGGTCTAATATGGATATTGCATCAGTAGTTTGTGATTCATTATTGGATATATTGACAAAAAAAATGGTTAATGCAAAATATATTGGAATAGGTTTAGGAGGAAATCATTATGGATTAAAATTTAACAAATTAATATTAGATACTGATTATGGAATAGGTCATATTGCAAATAAATACAATTTAGTTAATTTAAACAATGATATGTTAAACCAAATGATTTCAAAATGTTATGAAAAGGTTACACATATAATAATAGATCAAAAGGGATTAGGAAATGAAAAACAAAGAATAATGAGTTTACTTAACAATATTGAATTAGAAGTAATTAAAATATAAGTTATATCTAAGTATAAATGCTTTTTATTTTGCATTGTTATAGATGAAGTATTCTATAGAAATAGAATCTTCTTTATTGTATATGCTTACTTTCAAATTTACGATGAAATCGATTTCACTATAAGCCTTATTATAGGCTCTGTAGAAACCATCATAGCTAACAACATCATACAGTTAATTATTGAATAAACAACAATCCAAATATGTTAGATTAGCAGACCATTTATTTCGTATTTTAAAACATTGTAGGATTCCATTATACTTGCATAGAAAGAGCAACCACATCTATACACAGTATGGCAACACACTGTCCTTGTTACAATAAGACAATATGAAGGTAAGAGTTATAGAATGTTTACAGACTGGCTTGTTGAAGCATACTATTTGAGGTTGTTTCTCCAGTTGTCCAAGATACCACATTATACAACATTACAGAAATTCACTGATAGAATCAATATAGTGTTATTAGAAAGGATAATCTCATCTTTTATCCTCTTCACAGGTACAAGACACATATTTGCTGGAATAGATTCAACTGGATTCAAAATAACACATGCATCAGAATATTATACAGATAGAGCCAAATTAAAGAGAAAGAAATATGCTAAATTATCTCTTGGTGCAAATGTTCTAAAACAGATAATCTGCAAGGTCAAGGTAAGACGAGCACCAACAACAAGACATGACAATATAGACTTCAAACCTATTGTAACAAGAATATCAAAAATAAAACCATTATCGGCAGTTGTTGCAGATAAAGGCTACGATAGTGAGGAAAATCATGTACTTGTAAGAAACTACATGGATTCAGTATCATGCCTCCAAGATATGAAAAAGTACCAGTAGGGAAAACGCGTGGTAAATATAGAAAGGAGATGAAACGTGGATACAACAAGATTCTGTACATCCAGCGTAACAAAGATGAAACTGTTGTATCAGTCATAAAGAGGTTGTTTGGAGAACATATAACATCCACACTTGTAAGAATGCAGAACAGAGAACTAGTCTTTAGGTGTATAGCATATAATGCTCACAGAATGGTAAATCTGTTGGTTATTGTTAGATGTTTTCTACAAAACCAAAAAATATTATTACATTTTTTATCAGAATCTTTAGCTTTGTTTTTATATTCCAATTATCTATATATCTCATTGAAAAAATTCTCAGAAAAACCACCAATGATTATAATCTCTGGTTCCTGTCTGAATTTTGATAAAGAAAGAAAGAAAATCCTTGAATTAATAAAAGGTTTGCAATTTTTTGTTAGTTCGCAAACCAATTGTGAAGTGTCATCTAATGGCACTGCTTTAGGTTGGGATTTCTTTCAAATATATTTTGATCCTTCTTTTATGGAAAAATTGATATTATGCTTTCCAGAAATATCCAAGGAAGAAGGAATAACTCTTGAACAGCAATTCGTTTTATGGCTTACAAAACAATTCAAAAAACGAAAGTTGAATTATCATCTTAAGTTAAATGACATTCCTTATGAAAAAACAAGCGGATTTAGACTTGATCCAGATAATTATCGTGACGATAGTTTGTTAGAAGATTTAAGATAAATTACTTTTAGGCAATAATTAACTGATATTATATAATTTCTATGTTAATGGACTAATATATTAAAAATGTATTTAATATCATTATTCAAAATATTATATAATAATTAATTATTAGGCTGTATTAAGTTAAGAGTT
>CAWIYT010000041.1:0-38068 GCA_963840085.1 uncultured Nitrososphaerales archaeon | reverse complement strand
TAACGACATTTGTGATGACACTTGACTTAACAGTATCAATGTATAGTGGTAGAACACAGAGAGAAAAAGTTAGACTTGCAGAAGCAATGACGGAAGATATATCTAATATATTAAAGGTAAAGAAAGAAGAGGTAATTATAGTATTTCAAGAAGCATCCCATGGAAATTGGTATTCTTCGGGAGTTCGTCTATAATGTTACGTAGCAATAATTGGAACAAACTCATTTAAATTAAAAAGATAATAAACCATTGATCTTAAATATTAGAAAATAACAATTATTATTTTTTTTAACAACTATTTCAAATTATTAAATCTTCTCTAAAGATTTTATTTTAATTGTTTTGATGACGTATCTCGTTTTACATCTTTATGGTATTTATTATTAAAATTAAGAATAACTTTAGATTCTCGATTATTGTATAGTACAACTTCATACATTATTATTATGTATTAATTCTAAATAACTTTTAAAATTTAGAATCTCAAAATTAAACTAATAATCAATAGATTTTATAATTTTACTCACTTTTGCTGTTATTGCTATAATCCTCTATTGTCTTAGCGGCCCTGTTAACGTAAGGATTAAAGTAGTCATACATTCTACTTTTCTATTTTGTTCTATGCTCAATTTTAGAAGATTTTTTCACTTTACTTGGTTATTTTTGCTTAAATTAACATCCATGAAAATTTACCTGTATGCTGGTTATCTTTTCTATCCTGTTTAGCCATTTTTGTTATATCTTTCTATCTATATTAAGCATTGTCGACAATAGCCTCCGCTATATGAGGCATCCTTATTCTCAAGTCATCGTATTGTTATTGTCTAATTATCTTTATTGAGATCCAATCTTCTTCAGACTTTCTATTTTCTGTTCATATCTACTCCTGTTTATGTATCTATATAATTGGTGTCTTGTTAGCATGTACCATATTATAACAAGCATTTCTTTTGCTGTTGCTACTATTGCTTTGCCATGTCCTTTTCACTGTTTTATTCTTTCATAGAATGTTCTCATTGGACTGGACCCCTATTTTTGGGAACACTTTTCCCATTATTTTATGGATATTATTTTTCATTACCAATATTTATCACCTTCTCCTCCTTTTCCTCTTGCTGCATTTTCAATTTAGAAATGAATTCGTATGGTGTTAGATATCGCAGTGCGGAAAATGTATTCTGTTCTGGTTGTAGTCTAAAAACGCATCTCTGATTGCTGATTCTGCTTCCTGGTAGTTCTGGAAATCATTTGGCCAGATGTACTCCTTCTTTAGGGTCTTGTGGAATGATTCGATGTGTCCATTCTGTTCTGGCGTGTTGTAGTAAATATGTTCCAGTTTCAATCCCAGTACAGATAAAGATTTTCTAAATGCTTTGCTTGCTTGTATACTGTGAGAGCCGTTGTCTGTTCTGATAACAAGATCTTGTTGTGGTACTATATCCTTATGCGTTACAAGAGCATTTTCAACAGAAATGATGGCATTTTCCTTGACTGCAGACAGATCAAAAAACAGTAGCCAACCCATTCTCTTGTAAATACGTCAAATACGTTAAAGAGATAACCCCATCCATCAATACCACAATGTATGTAGGTAAGATCTGCTTCCCATACCTGGTTTGGTCTATCTGCTTTTTTATAGTGGGTACTTTTGAACGAATGATTTCCTTCTTACTTCTTGATGGTGTGTAATGTAGCCCATCTTTCTGAAGATTCTCTCTGTACCCTCTTTCGGTTGACTGGTCTTCCAAGAATTCTTGTTAACATTGCAGCCATTCTCCTGGTACCATAAGTTGGCCTTTGCAGAGAAATTTGCTGTATATTTTCTTCTATTGATGATGATGGTGATGATGATGATGCAATATGATTTCTATAATTATTCTTTCTACTATTGTTGTTATTGTAGTACATATTTTTACTACAACCAGAATATGTCAGTGTCTTTCTAATGCTCATTCCGTTGTTTGATATTGTCCTTACCACTGCTAACCTTTCCTCCTTCCTCCTGTTTCTAACGTTTTTTTAAATACATCTATTGCTATTGTCTGCTCACCAATGATCTTCTTTAGTCGCTCAATCTCTATTTCCTTATTCTTGTTTATCATGTTGTCTTTACCGGAGCCTGAAAGTGCCATCTTACCACCTTCTATGAATTTCTGTTTCCAGTTGTAGAACACATTTGGATTGAGATTATACTTTCTGCATAGTTCTGCTACTGTGATATTTGTAGTCAATGATTCCATTACAATCCTTGTCTTGTCTTCTGGTGTCCACTTTCTAGTACTATTCTCTTTAACACCCTGCATCTGTATGACCTCCTATACCTGTAATGATAAGTTAAGTATCTCATATATCATCAACATGCATTAGTATTTTTAACATACTCTGATAGAAAGAACTTTAGCTCTGAATGTTTAGATTGATATGTGCCCAAATCTTATATTCTGAAATTATCTGATACTCAGAAAAAGGAACTGAATAGATTCATGAAGAGTACTCGTGACAAAGAGGAATACAGAAGAGCGTCTGCTATAAAGCAAAAGATGGAAGGAATACCTTACAGAACTATAGCCAAAAACCTTAGTGTCAATTACCGTAATGTGTATGACTGGATTAACAATTACAGAAAATATGGTTTAGATGGAATAAGAAACAAGAGAATGAATGCAGGTAGAAAACCAGTAATATCTACTGACAAAAACAAAGAGATGATAAAAGACATCATATTGAACAAGTCTCCTAAAACATTTGGCTATCTCAAAAATACATGGAATATCAGGCTGTTGGCTACTTATCTCTCAACATTACTGGAAATGAATGTCAGTCCCATGCAAACATGGAGAATAATTCATGATATGGGTATAGTATACAAACAGCCAAAACTTGAACTGGAAAAAGGCATAGATTATGAGGAAAAGAAGAACAAGATAGAAGGGTACAAGAAGATATCGGCAGCTCTTTTAAAAAAAGATTCTACTAGGATTTGAAGATGAAACGTGGTTACATCTACAACCATACATAACAAGAACATATATGAGAAGAGGAGAACAGCAAAAGATACTTCATAAAGGATCTAACGATAAAGTCAATGTATTCATCACACTTCTTTATCCTATGAATGGAATAAAATTTACAACAAGCAAAACAAGAAACAGTAATGATTTCATAAACCATCTAAACAGCATCAAAAGATATGTACTCAAGAGAAGTATCAAGAGATTTATTCTTGTAATAGACAATGCATCTTTTCATGTTAGTAAAAAGACTAAACAGTTTATAGAAAAACAATCAGACGACTGGCTAACTGTACTATTTCTACCAACACGGGCACCATTTCTGAATCCAGTAGAAACAAAAGTAAACAGGAATCTCAAGAAAGATATATGTGCAAACTATAACTACGAAACAGAAGATAATCTATTATGTAATGTAAGAAGATATCTTAGATGTTTTGGTTGTTGGCCTAAAATATGATACTTAACTTATTAATAGTATTAAATTTATCAACAAAGCAATTTAGAACAATGTGGTTTATAGAATCAGTAATTTCTGCTGCTTCAATTGTACTTGTAATAAGAACAAGAGATAAATTTTATAAAAATAGACCTAGTAAATATTTAATAATCTTTACTTTGGCTATTATTGCAGTAGTAATACTTGTACCATCTACAATAATTGGTGAAATATTTGGCTTTGTTTCTCCACAATTAGTATATTTGATTAGTATTGGAAATATTGTTTTGGCATATATAGTCATGGCAGAAATAATAAAAAAGAAATTTTATAGTAAATATCACTATTGATAAATTCTTGGAAAGATAATCAAAAAAAAAAAAACAAAATCTAATATTTATTTTAGTTAAAAATATTTTAATCTTTTATTAGCAGTAATTTTCTTTTTCTTCTAAAGTATCTGATTCATTTCCATTATTATTATTAAAGCATGATTCATGATAATTTTTTTTGTAAAGGATTTGTAATAAATCCATAACCCACTTGCCACTCTTGACCCATACGACCTGTTTCGACAAAAACAGCATTTTCAAGAAAGCCAATCCAGTTTTTACACTTATAACATTTTTCTACTTCTTTTGGATTCATTTCTTTGATTTTTAATCTCGTAAGAAATATAAAAATAGTAGAAGAAGAATAAGAAGAATTATAAAAGGAGATTATGACAGCCATATGGTGCAGTGTAGGCTATTATCTTGTAAATCATGGTGTTCTTGCTAACAGTATACGACGTATTAGTCATTTAATTTTACCTTTTGTATTAATAGGACTTGGGATCTATATAATGGTAGAAGAATTTATAAAATAATTATTTTTGATAAAAATATAGATAGTTATTTTAACACAATAACTTCCATATTGTATCATTCATCATACAACTCGCATTTATCTAAATTATTTATCGTGCTGCTAGCGGATTGGCTTTATCCAAATCTTTAATTAATCTCTTTTCACATTCACTTCCTTCAGGAGGATACAATTCTTTTCCTATTACACATGCATGAAATCTGTCTCCAATTTGTATTGGACCCAAATCTGTATTTCTATCAAAAGTGATTAAATTCTTTAAAATCATTCTCTTATAGTATTCCATGTCATTATTCATGCGCACTTTATCAGAATGGTTCTACAATGATAATATTCCACATGAATTATAATGGAAGGGAGATATAGAATGTTATGATAAAGTTATGGGACTACGCCCTAATTATCCAAAGATATGGTGGTATAATTTAGTTTTAACATTTAAACAAAAGACTAAAGAATATTTTAAGAGTTAAAACTATATTTGAATTTTAGGATATACAAAAGAAAGATTCAAAGAATTGGATAAAAGAGCAGAGAGAAAATATTGAATTATTAGACAATAGTCAATTTACAGATATTATTGCCTTGTTGCGTAACTCGCTATTCCTAACATATTTAGCTAACCTATTCTAGTCATAATACATGTGAACTGGAAGAAGTACAATGAATCACTTGTTAAACGTGGTGAGGTATTACTTGATTTTGATGTTATGGACAACTGGAATTCTGAACTAGAGAAGATGAATCAAGGAAAAGAAGGTAGAAAATTTGTATATCCAGATTCATTCATCAAACTACTTGGATATGTGAGAGCATATTTTCATTTACCATACAGACAGACAGAAGGAGAGTAGTGAGAGGGCTAGTGGTGACACACAAGCAGAAGTACAAGAACCTGTACAATCATCTACGAAAATAAAAATACCATTAAGGAGAGAAGAAGCAGAAGTTACAAAAAAGCCATATGTTAAAGAAGTTATAGTAAAAAAGAAGACAGTTACTGACAAAAAAGAGATAACAGAAGATGTTACATCTGAAGAATTAGATACATCAAATATATATAAATAAGAAGACAAAACAAAAAGAATTAAAAATTTTATTTATTTTGTAATTCGTAATACTAGTTTTATAAATGATATAAATAGAAAAAAACAATTGTTATAATATTTATTATTATTGAAATCTAAATCTAAAAAGAAAAATATAATCTTCATTCAGGCTATGACAACTATTATTATTCCCCAGCATTTAAATCGCTGAAAGAATAGTTCCTCAAGTCATAATAGTATAATTTTGGGATAGTAAAAACAAACAAACACAAATCTGTATCATAGGAAAACTTGCATTCAGCCATAACCTCCTAATAACTACCAACTAATTAAATTGCTCCTAATGATTGTGTAGAGAAGGAAGGCTATTGCTTTCTTCTTCTTTTACCAATAAGTTATGTCCAATTATTAAATAAATTATGAGCCTATCCTAAAATTATCCTCCTATAAACAATAAGGCTATTTGCTAGTTGCACAAGACCAAGATAATTCTCGTCCTTCTTTTCATACCTTGTAAACAATTTCCTGAATCTGTTGTTATGCCATGAATTTGTTCTCTCTACTACCCATCTTCTTGCAGGATATCTTTTTTCTAATACCTTTTTTTCTCTTCTGTATCGTATATGCGGTATGTATCCCCTCTTGACAATTTCTTGTTCTAAATGTTTAGAATGATATGCTTTATCAAGACATAGATTCTGTTTCTTATTTCTGTCTGTTGATGATGATGATTGTCTTTTGATAACTCCGCTATCAACTGTATCGATTGCAATAGTAACATCATGAGTATTTGCAGATGTTATCACAGTAGACAAAGGAATACCATCTTTATCTGTAAGTATATGTCTTTTGGTTCCTAATTTGCCTCTATCAGTTGGATTATGTCCAGTCATCGCCCCCCCCCTAAAGGTGATTTTACTGATATGCTATCAAGAGATTGCCATGACCATTTGATTCCTCTTTTATGATCGTATATTTTTAACAGTCTTGTCCAGATTCTATCAAAAATACCTAATTGTCTCCATTCCTGAAATCTTCTATGGCATGTAGAACCAGAACCATACTCTTTGGGTAACATTTTCCATTGACATCCAGTTCTCAATACAAATATTATTCCATCAAGTACTTTTCTGAAAGGAACAATGGGACGACCTATGGTGTTCTCCGATTTCTCATCTGGTAAAATATTTTTAATTTTATTCCAGAGATCATCTGGAATATGTATGATTGTTCTAATAACATGCTGCTGCTGATGTTTCCTTTTTTTGTTCAATTGTTAGTATAAATAAAGATGATAAAAACAAGGAGCTATATTCTTATCTATTTTTGGGATAGGCTCTTAATTTGTAAGTCTGCTCCTTGTCTTTACAACTGAGGAACATTTAGAAATGTTAAATATAATTCAATTTTTTTTGATAAATTAGAGAGGAAATTATTAACAATTTAGAATAAATAATAATCAACGTTTATCTAAACTGATAAATTAAGTATTGCTTTTTTTAATTTATTATTATTACTTATAAAGTGGATAAACATGTAATTAATTACTAATATGACAAACATAAGAGAAGAAAATAAAAAACATAATAGTACTGTAAAAGGTGAAACAGAGAAACATCTAGACCAACAAAAACAACAGATAGACAATATAACATCCGATGTTTCACATGCAACAAATAAATTCAATGAGAATATCAATCAATATCGAAAGACAAGCAATGAAATTATTGAGAAAAGTATCGATACAACAAGCAAATATCAACAACAAGCCATTAATACATTCCAATCAATCACAAACAACTTTGTAGAATTGCAAAAGAATCTTCTTGAAACTTATCAATCAGTAATATCAAGATTTTTAGATGTTACATCTAAAACTTATAGAAATAATTCTACATCTCCAGAAAGATATGCAGATATTTATAACAAGGCCAACCAAACTATTACAGATAATACAATTAATGCTACAAACAGAATAAATGATGTTGTATTGGGATCTACAGAAACCTTTAACAAATCAGTAGAAATTGTACAAAAATACTATAATGAGTCTGTTCAAAACTACTTTAACTTTCTCAAGAAAATAGAAAGATCTTCTTCTAACCAATAAATACTTTTTTTTATTGTTTTAATTTTTGAAATACAATTTTATTAGATGAGTTAACTACTTGTTATATTATAAGGATTAAATGACTACTGATGATCAATTAGAAAATAAGAATCAATATTCTACTACTAATACCATCACTACCAAAAAAAATTCTTTTGATATTTAAATCCTTCTCTTGTTGAAAAATTAGAAAAAATGGAAAAATTGGTCCAGGATTTCAAAGCAATAATATTAACAATATCATCAATATTTTATTCAAAAATCATAAAATAGATCTTATTAAATATTTAGATTTTAAATTAAAAAAGTATTTTAGAAGAATTAATAACAATAGAAGGTAAATTGGATAATATATCAGTTAATGGTTAAATGTTAAATCAAAATATTTTTTATTATTAAATTAATATTAAGGGCATTAGGCTATGGCTTTTATCATTAGTTAATTAGTTTATCAATTGCTTAATTGATTTGTCAGGTTAAGAACTATTGTTCATATATTTATTTATTGTAGTAAAATAGAAATCTATATAGAAACGTTATACAGTTATTATAAATCTTGTAATACATCTATACAACACAATGAATAATAATAATTTAACAATAATCGATAATCATAACCCATTAAAAATATATACTTACCATAATCTTCATCATCTAAAAAATATAGCAAAATGGAAAGATAAAAGATTAGAATATGTAGAGATTTCAAAAGGATTGATTGAAGTTTTACAGACCAATGGTTTTACAATTGAAAAAATATTAGATAGTGAACCTTCAGATATTGCAGAAAAACTAGGAATAGATCTCTATGTAGGAGAAATAATATTCAAAGAAACAAAGAAAGCCGTTAGTAAAGTAAATCCTATTTTGTTAACAAATTAATATAAATATATAAATAATTAAATTTATTGCAATCAGACTATGACAATTAATTAAATAAATTATCTTTTGTAAATTATTATATATTTTATTATCAATAATATTTGTACCAAAAAGGTATAAAAAAGCAGTAGTTTGTTTGCCATGCCCTATTTATTGTGGATTCATTAGAGGGCTATGGCTTTTAATTAATTAATAATTACTCTACCGTCATCACTTATTTATTATAAGAAGAAAAAAATTAATACAAATGTTCAAAATATATAATGAAATTAAGAAATTAATAAATAGATCGCTTTTCACTAAGTGTTGTACTTTCCTAGATAGGTAACAGATTCACTTACCAACATGGGTAACACTTTTTATCTGCTTGACTATTTTGTTATTCTTAGAACTATTTAATCTTCCTTTCATAAGAAACATTTCAGATGGTGTGTAACCATTGATTCCACCATGTTCTCTTTCTTCATTGTATGCTTTGACAAACATGGAATATCTTCTCTTTCCTTCTTCCCTATTGGGTATGTTTTCTATTGCCAAAAATTCATTTTTTACTATTTTGTTGTATGCCTCAATTTTTCCTTGTAGTTGTGGATATCTGGCAGGTATGGATTTGTCTTTAATGTTGTTACGTTGTAGAAAATGTCTGAATATTTTAGATGTGAATTATTTACCATTATCATGCATTATCTTTTCAGGTTTACCATTCTCTACAATGTAGTCTTCAAGTACTTGCAGTACATCTATATGCTTCTTTTTCTTTGAGACCAATCACTTGATGTTTTTCTTGAACAGTCATCTTCACAACTGATAAAATAATTCTTTTGAGCACAATTCTCAATGTAAAACGGTCCTAAAATATCCATCTGTACCATCTGGTTTGGTTTTTCCATTGCAAACCTTTTCCATTCTCTGTTTTTGATTTTACATTTCAATATGTTCAATTCATGTCTTTTCAGTACCTTGTATATGGTTTTAGTACTAAGTGATATTTCTTTTAGTCTCTTTAACCTAAATCTAATACGATTACATCCCAATCTTTTAGTTATACGTAAATCCAGTATTTCCTGTTCTATCTCTTTTGTTACTTTTCCTGGTTGTATATTGTGTGGTTTTCTACTTCTATCCTGTAAACCATCTATTCCATACTTTATGTACCTGTTCTTCCACTTGTAGTATATCTTTCTGGATATCTGATATCGTATGCAGATGTCAGTTACAGTATCTCCAGTCAATTCTTTCTCATGAATTAAATTAAATTTTGTTTGTAGTTCTATTTTTATTATACACTCCCTAGCAGAACTAGAAAGTGTTACCTATGTTGGTAAGTGAAATTGTAACCTATGTTGGTAAGTACAACAATTAATAAAATAAGAGAATGTGGAGGATGCTTATGTAATATTTCTGGTTTTTTGGAGATTCTTCCTAAGACAATAACATCATTTGATTATGAAGAAAAAATACCTAAATATTATATCTTAGTAGATAAAGTTAATTATATAGAGCCTTCTCCTGAAGGTATTTTATCATCTTCAGTAGCAATTATGTTCCAGAGTTATAATTCTTATATTAATAACTCCTTTTATAAACAATATTCATACTATTCTTTCAAACCTAGTAATATAGAGAGTTTAGATAAAGCCGTAAATTGGTTAAAAGATTATGCTATAAGATATGCTGATAATCCAATTATTTTAAATGATTTTGATGAATATCATGATTATTTTTCAGATCCTATTGAATTTCCTATCAGATCGCTAACTCGAGGTATAATTAATAGTCAACAAATCACCGCTTATAAAAAACATTATAATATACAAATCCATGCTAAAAAAGTAGTAATGGGTGATTCATTTGAAAATATTAATAATACAACAATTGTAAACAGATCTTTAGTTCAAAACTCATTTAATAAACTTAAAAGAGATTATGATGCTGAAGTTAGTCAAGCCTTATTACAAATAGCAGATTTTATTCAAAAATCTAATGATCCTGCAGCCGCTGCCTTATTTGACAAATTCAATGAAGAATTAAATAAACCACAACCAGAAAAGTCTATTCTTACCAAGATTTGGTCAGGAATAGAAACAGTTTTACCATCAATAACATCAATATCTGATGTGGCTTCTAAGATTATTCCGTTATTCAGTTAAAGTTATTTTTATCTCCTAACACAATAGATGTAATTTGTAGTTCAGATATTAAAAAATACTTATACGTTCGCTAACGTCTTTAAATTGAAGGATATAAAAAAATAATATGTTATCCTTGTGGCATCTTTAATAATTCTATTCTAATATTTAATTTAATTTAGGATAAAGTTATAGTATACCAAGGAATAAAGCATAATATAATATTAGATCATGAAAATTTAATCTAATACTATGAACTTATGTATTAGCAAGTTCAAATATATCTAAACTTATTTTTAATAAATAAAATTTAAGTTATATCATTTGTTTTCTTTCTGATTGTTATAATCCTTTCATTTAATTAGTAATTGATTAGATAAATGACAATGTATCATCTTCTTTGACCCTTGTCAATTCTTCATATTAATACTGATTGATGTATTATCTATAATTCTTCTGTTCTAGTTTGTAAATGTATAAACTGCTAAAGTTTTTATTTATCTTTATTGAACCCTACTGTATGCAGTGCTCAAACCCATTTAGGCCCATTATTCGAGAAACGATTTGCGGCCCAAAATCTACAATCAATAAAAATAAATTATTTTTTATACCTATCTATTATTTGCTACTACAGTTTCAAAACGATATCATTTGGGTGTTATATATGGTAGCCTCTGTATGACACCCAAAATCCCTTTAAGTTACTTTTACCTTATAACATCTATTGCCTCTAAAAGATTTGTGGAAAAGGTTTAGAAAAAGGAAGAAAAAGACTGAAAATCCTAACCCTGAGGATAAACCAATTGAAAACGCATAAAGTCAAAATAATTATTTATTGAAAAATATATCATTTTATTTCTTCTCGTTCTAAATGTTTTAAGAAGGATTTATACTCAACATTTAATCTTTTTTCCAATTCCTTTAATTTTTCAATACTGTTGAAGATTTGATTGACCATCAAAAATCAGAGAACAACAAGATCAAATAGAATGAAATAAAGAGTTCATAGATGGTTAATTGATTATATATTATTTCTACCATTTATCTATATGGCAACTGAACCAATTGTAGATCCGTTTATGATTATGATTGCTATTTCTGGATTTTTCTCTGTAACTGTATTAGTATCCTCACTTTTAACAATTAGAAAGAAAAAAATAAAAAAGGAAGACATACTAGAAAATAATATTTAAATTTAATTCTCCTCTTCTAAATTGTTTATTCTTTTGTAAGATTTCCATTCTTCAATTCTTTTGCAAAATGAACATAATCACCTTCAAGAACTGCTATAATCGTATCATGACCACCTCCATCTTTATCTTTTAAATATCTTTTTATTTCATCTTCATTTTCATAATCATTTAGTGTTGTAAAAGATATATTATTACTATCATTAGAAGTATTAGAAGAACTGATTTTTTCTGGAATTTCTGATCGTTTGTAAAAAATAAATGACAATAACTATTTGGAATAGGTTCATTTTTAAAAAATGCCTGATAATAATTTTTTTTTGCTCATTCAATATGTAAATTGAACACAATATACTAAGTTATAGGTCTTCCAAAGCAATATGATTATACGATTTTTAGCATAGTAATTGATCAAATATAAACAAGTCATTCAATCTCATTTTCTATTAAAATAAAATCCAACAACAAAAAGAAGACAAAGATAAATTATGGATGTTAATATGACCAATAAGTAGAATGTAAAAGAAAATATTGGCGAATGTTCTAATTTTTTAATTAAACCAAATCATTTAATATTTGATTGTAGAACCCACATTTGATGGATGAAGGTTCGAGTCCCACTCCGAGAATTTATTTATTTAATAGTACATTCTAATTATTTGAAATAGTTAGTTTATGAAAGTATATTAATACTAAATGGTTGAACTACTTGACCTTTTAATGATGTTGTCTCCAGAAAACCTTCTGGTTTGACTTCTATACTATATGATAAAATAGCAGTTCCATTCGCTTCACCTTCTGCCACGGCTTTATATTGTTTACCTGTTCCACTACTTTCTTGAACGGTGACTTTATCTCCTGGTTCTGCCTTGTTGCGCAACTCATCATTCCTAACACATTTAGCTAACCTATTTTAGTCATAATACATGTGAACTGGAAGAAGTACAATGAATCTCTTGTTAAACGTGGTGAGATATTACTTGATTTTGATGTTATGGACAACTGGAATTCTGAACTAGAGAAGATGAATCAAGGAAAAGAAGGTAGAAAATTCGTATATCCAGAGTCATTTATCAAATTACTTGGCTACATGAGAGCATACTTTCACTTACCGTATAGACAAACTGAAGGCGTAGTACGAGCACATGCTGCAAATACGTTACCATCAATTCCAGATTATAGCAGGATTTGTAGAAGAATAAACAGATTAAATATCAAGATTTCTGATAATGATAAGTCTAATTTATATGATGATAACTTTGTAATTGCAATTGATTCTACTGGTGTAAGTTACAAACAGAGAGGAGAATGGATTAGACATAAGTGGAATGTCAAGAGAGGCTATCTAAAGATACATGTTGCCGTAGATATCAAACGAAAGAGAATATTATCATTACAAGTAACCAGTGAACAAGTACATGATGGAAAAGTACTACCCAAATTAGTAGATGATATTACAATAAAGAATAACAAGATAATAGATATGACTATCGCAGATAGTGCCTATGATAGTAACAATAATTTTCAATTTCCATCATTCAAGGGAATTAATCCTGCAATAAAAGTCAGAAAGAATTCCAGATGCAGAAAGACCAATCATTACCAGAGAAACAAGACGGTGAAAATGCAGAAAAATAATTTACAGAATTGGAAGAATAGCGTTAGCTATGGTCAGCGATGGATGGTAGAAACTGTCTTCTCCTGTATTAAAAGAATGTTTGGTAGAGAATATGTTACTGCTATAAGATTTGAGAACATGATAAAAGAAATGATACTGAAAGCATCGTTATATAACTTGTTTCAGAGTCTAACTGTTACATAATTATCAATCTCAGTAGGATAGATTTGATTATCTAGATGAGTTGCGCAACAAAGCACCTGGTTCTAGTACCGTTGGTAAAACTCTATTCATACATTGTGGAACCTCTATTTCTTCTACGTTATTATAAAAGTTTGTAGAGAAATCAGAATTACAATTTCCTGCAATAATTGTTACATTAAATGGTAATGTATTTCTCACAGTAGCATTTACCTCAAATATATCATTTACTTTAACTTGATTTGGAACAGTAGTTATATTTTCAAGTTTAACACCAGTAACTAATTCATTTACTAAATCATTTAATGTGTAAATTGCCAAAGTTGTTTGTGTTTTTGGAACTTCTTTGATTTCTTTGGAAGGACTGAAATTTAACCATTTTTGTAAAAATAATTCTTTTTCTTGTTGTGAAGAGAAATTTAAAGATAGTTGATAATTACTATTAGTTTTTAAATTTTGTTGCTCTGCAAACAAAGAATGAGTATGTGTATTAAAAATCGCTCTTATTGACAAATGTTTCAGCCAAGCTTAAAGCTGCATAAAACATAATTAGGATGTGTTTACTTTAACCACATCTCTTCCTGATGAAAGTTGGTGTACCAGTTTACTGAGAAAGGCCAGATGGAAAGACTACGTATTATGTCCACATTGTAAGTCAAATAACGTAAAGAAGGATGGTCAGTATCGATCCTACCAAAAGTACTTTTGCAAGCATTGTAAAAGATCGTTCAATGACAAAACAGGTACTGTATTTCATTATTCACATACACCATTGAAGATATGGTTTTTGGCAATGTATCTATACTTTGTACTCTGGCCCGGATGTTCAATAAGACAGGTATCGCTTGAGGTAGTTATACCAATTCCAATATACTATCGATTTATCAGAACAGTTATGGAAAAGTTATCATCTTCCTCATTATCATCTGCTAAACTCGGTGGTAATGTTGAAGGTGATGAATTTTATATAAAGGCAGGATTGAAAGGAAGATCATATCATGATGAGATAGTAAAATCAGGAAGAAAACCCAGGAAAAGAGGGCTAAAACCCTGGAGAGGCAGAGGAACATTTTACAAGGATCATCCAATGATAACATGTATTCATCAAAGAAGGAACGGAATGACATATTTTGATGTTCCTGTACGACAGTCACTTCTTGATATTATCTGTAGCAGAGTTGAATATGGTTCCACCATATTTACAGATGAATATAGCGCATATGACCAATTGGAAGAACATGGATTCGTACACAAAAGTGTAATCCATTCGCAGAAAGAATACGCAAATGATATTGTTCATGTGAATAATTGTGAATGCAGAAGCAACTGTACCAGTTATGGATAAGAAAGTTCATGGGTGTAAACAAGTACAATTTACAGGTATACTCCAAAACATTCCAGTTTATTCATAACAATAGAACCAAGACAAGAGAACAAAGATTCATGGAAATTCTTTGTTACAACTAGCTGAAACATTCAGAAATAAGAGCGTTAAAAATTACTAAAACAATTGATAACAAAATGACTAGAAAAAAATAATTCATTAAAATATCTCAATTAAAGTTACTATATAAGCATATAGATATTATAGATTAATACGATGTATAAAAAATATTATTCCAAACTATAAAAACATGTCACATAAATTCATACTAAGAGCCTATCCGAAAAGTGGTTTATAGTATTTAAGTTTATGGTACAATAGATTTATTCGACAAAGCTAAGTGTCTCTACACTATATATCACGAGATTAGTTTGATATCTGAAATTTCTGGAATCGATTCATCTTATGAAATACCAGATGAATTATGGAATCAAATTTTCCCTCTTCTTGTACATAAACCCAAAAGAAAGAAGAAGAAGAAGACAGGTCGTCCAAGAATGGATGATAGAAAGGCAATGAATGCTATCTTCTACATTACACGTACTGGATGTCAGTGGAAAGTACTACCACGAAGTCTTGGTGCATCCAGTACTGTACATGACAGGTTTCAG
Source organism: uncultured Nitrososphaerales archaeon (assembly GCA_963840085.1). GTDB lineage: Archaea > Thermoproteota > Nitrososphaeria > Nitrososphaerales > Nitrososphaeraceae > TH1177. Next base: position 22,577 of record CAWIYT010000041.1, on the reverse strand, counting down.
GAATGGAGACAAGATGGCGTATTCAAACGTATGTGGATTGATGGTCTAAAAATATATGATAAAAAAGTTGGTATCAACTGGAAATGGCAATCAATGGATGGTGCAATAACAAAAGCACCTCTTGGGGGAAAAAGTACAGGACCAAATCCCACAGACAGAAGTAAATCAGGTACCAAACGTAGCCTTCTTGTAGATGGTCAGGGCATTCCTCTTGGAATTACTGTAGATGGTGCTAACAGACATGATATGAAGATGACAAAAGCAACTCTTCAGAGTATAGTGGTTTGCAGACCACCACCACCACCACCATCATCATCATCTACAACAAATACCCAACAACAACAACACATCTGTCTTGACAAGGGTTATGACTATCCTGAGGTATATGAGTTACTTGAGGAATATGGTTATACCATGCATATTTGCAAGAGAGGAGAAGACTACAATAATGGTAACAAAAAGAAGAGAAGAAGGATACCAAAATATAGAGCAAGAAGATGTGGGTAGTTGAGAGAACACACTCATGGATGAACCGATTCAGGCGATTATTGATTAGATGGGAAAAGAAGGAAGATAACTATATTGCAATATTACATTTTGTCTGTGCTTGGATAACATATAAGAGAGGAGGTGTTTTCGGATAGGCTCTAAGCATTCTTAAAAATTTTTTTCAAATATTCTTGCGAGACTACAATATAATAATGATTTAAAACCGTTTAACTATTAACAGTATATAGATAAAAGTTATAATTATGATTAATTTTCCTATTTACATGATTGATGGTATTAGAGGAATAGTAATTTTTGTTTCAAATCAAAAAAGTGCAGTAGATTTTTATACTCAAAAATTGGGATTTGATGTTAAAGGCGAATATCCATATAAGAATACAAAATGGATTGAAGTAGCGCCTAAAAGTTCTACAACTACAATTAGTTTAATGGAACCACATTCAGATATGATGACAAATGAAGAAATTGAACAAGCAAGAAAAGAAATAGGAACTATGACAAATTTTTGGTTTTACACTAAAAATATTAATGATACATATAAAGAATTACAAGAAAAAGGAGTAAATATCACAGAACCTAAAAAACAAGATTGGGGTGGAATAATGTCTCAAATTAAAGATCAAGATAATAATATTTTGACATTGATTTCATCATATGAAGATCATGTTCATAACAAATAACTTCATAGTTGATAGTATAAACCCATTTGATGGATAAGGGTTCGAGTCCCAATCAGAGAATTAGTTTATTTAATGATATAATCAATAAGGAAAATGTTATATCCTCACAAAAGAGAAGGCGAAGAAAAGAGATGGTGAATTGAATTTAAAGCAGTTTATTTGTCAATATATAAACAATTTGAGTTTTCTTCTACCAATAATATAGAATACCTAATGTACAATAAAAGACGGTGTAGTTGGACAGGAAGTAATAATTCTCTCATGATTGAGTATCATGATAAGGAGTGGGGTGTACCAGTGCATGACGATCGCACGCTCTTTGAATTCCTAATTCTTGAGGGTGCCCAAGCAGGTCTTACTTGGCAAACCGTTTTAAATAAACGTGAGAACTATCGCAGGGCATTTGATGGCTTCCATGCAGACAAAATCGCTTGTTATGGAAAGGAAGACGTAAATCGACTCCTTACTGATGCCGGGATTATCCGTAATCGTTTAAAGATCGCATCTACGATCCAGAATGCTAGAGCATTTTTGAAAATCCAAAAAGAATTCGGTACCTTTGATGTCTATATTTGGCAGTTTGTAGGTGGTAAGCCGATTAATCACAAAATCAAAACAATTAAAGATATTCCAACCAACACTAAAGAGTCTGATGTAATGAGCAAAGATTTGATTAAACGTGGTTTCAAGTTTGTTGGCTCTATCATCTGCTATGCCTTTATGCAGGCAGTCGGTATGGTAAACGATCATGAGATAAAGTGTTTCAGATACAAAGAGTATTGAAAAAGATGCTGTATATACTCATTTTATAATGATTCTTCTATACATCGTAGAAATAAGAATAATTAATATTCCATTATTGGGAAATGGAAAAACCCTATCCTTATTTGATAGTTTGTGGATTGATTATAAATTTGAATTTTTTATCATTGTTCGTTGACTTAAGTAAAAAATAAGAATGATATATAAATTACTTAATCGCTCTTATTTCTGAATGTTTCAGCTAGTTGTAACAAAGAATTTCCATGAATCTTTGTTCTCTTGTCTTGGTTCTATTGTTATGAATAAACTGGAATGTTTTGGAGTATACCTGTAAATTGTACTTGTTTACACCCATGAACTTTCTTATCCATAACTGGTACAGGTTGCTTCTGCATTCACAATTATTCACATGAACAATATCATTTGCGTATTCTTTCTGTGAATGGATTACACTTTTGTGTATGAAGCCATGTTCTTCCAGCTGGTCATATGCTCTATATTCATCTGTAAATACAGTTGAACCATACTCTACTCTGGTACATATAATATCAAGAAGTGACTGTCGTACAGGAACATCAAAATATGTCATTCCGTTCCTTCTTTGATGAATACATGTTATCATTGGATGATCCTTGTAAAATGTTCCTCTGCCTCTCCAGGGTTTTAGCCCTCTTTTCCTGGGTTTTCTTCCTGATTTTACTATCTCATCATGATATGATCTACCTTTCAGTCCTGCCTTGATATAGAATTCATCACCTTCAACATTACCACCGAGTTTAGCAGATGATGATGAGGAAGATGATAACTTTTCCATAACTGTTCTGATAAATCGATAGCATATTGGAATTGGTATAACTACCTCAAGCGATACCTGTCTTATTGAACATCCGGGCCAGAGTACAAAGTATAGATACATTGCCAAAAACCATATCTTCAATGGTGTATGTGAATAATGAAATACAGTACCTGTTTTGTCATTGAACGATCTTTTACAATGCTTGCAAAAGTACTTTTGGTAGGATCGATACTGACCATCCTTCTTTACGTTATTTGACTTACAATGTGGACATAATATGTAGTCTTTCCATCTGGCCTTTCTCAGTAAACTGGTACACCAACTTTCATCAGGAAGAGATGTGGTTAAAGTAAACACATCCTAATTATGTTTTATGCAGCTTTAAGCTTGGCTGAAACATTTGTCAATAAGAGCGTACTTAATAATATTGGAAACAGAAAAAGAAAATAACATAGCCAATCAGGATAATTCTTTTTTTGATTTTATTAAAAAATTATTTATAAAGAATGAAGAAGTTGAAATCTATAGTCATGAAAAAGAACCAACAATTGAAGATTATATAAAAGATACAAAAAACAACTAGAATGGTATGAAAAATATGCTTCTAATAGTCGTGTAAGATTCTATATATCACAAATAGTAATAATTGTAGTAAGTGCATTAATTCCAATAATAAATACAATACCAAGTGATATCGAAAATATGAATGCTATAAAGATGGCATCCTCAATTTTTGGTTTTATAATAATAGTTGCTACTGGCTTTTTACAATTAACTAAATCACAAGAAAATTGGATATCTTATCGTTCAACAGCAGAAATGTTGAAATCTGAATATAATCTTTTTAAAATGAAATCAGGAGATTATTCAGATGAAAAAATGGGAAGCGATAATAGAAAAAGAGAACAATTATTTGTTAATAGAATTGAAACAATAATCGCTGAAGAAGGAAAGAAGTTTCTATCCTCACATGAAAAATTTGATGTTGATGTAAAACCTAAAGACAAGATAGCAAACGAAGGATAATACCAAATATTTCTATATTAATAACTGAACAATAACAATCATAAATTTTAATAGTTCATAATAGAACCCACATTTGATGGATAAGGGTTCGAGTCCCACTCCACAAGTTAATTCAAAATAAAGTTAATAATATAATTAGATTATGATATTTTTTCATTTACTTTCATATTTTTTGCTTTCTAATAGTGAGTCTATCTTCTTATCTAACGTCAATATGTTGTTCAACATATTCTCATGTTTCTTTTCAAATACTTGTACTTTTTCTAAAATATGTTCTTGTTTTATTCCCAATTCTTCTACATGTTTTAGTGTTTTATCTTGATTATCTGCAGTTTTTTGTTGTCTGTTATATATTCACCAACTAATGACACCACCTATTAAAATTCCTACAACTGTGCCTACAATAGTAGAAAAAACATTAGATATATCTCCTATTTTTTCACACTGTTGTGCTTCCACACACAACCAATTTATAAATAATAATCCTATTTCCATAAAAAATGCTATTTCTATGTACTTTTAATAATTTCTTCTATTAATTTTCAAGACAATCATCATCGTTTTTAAAAAACAATTATAATTAAATAGTTATTTTATATTGTTCAAGCAATAGAGACATTATCAATGATTCTGTTGAATAATTCTCTCCTTTAGCATTTATTGCATTTGAATATTTGTATGATGATTGTAACATTTCATTAAACAAGTCTCTATTTGGTTTTCTCAATATAGAAGAGTAGGTTTTCCATTTATCTAATTCTTTTTTTAATATTATTGAGTTAATATCCTTATCATCATTTTTATTCTCGTCATCGACAAACTTAAAGGAAGATTTGTTTAAAGAAGTCTTGTAATGATGAAAAACTATTGACACCATAATAGGATATATTCTAATAGGATTTGCAGCATATGAGCAGGCTGAATTATACAGTCTTGCAATTGAAAACATATTATCAAATGCCTTTTTGTCACCTTTTTTATTCAAATATTTTTTATATTACTTCCATTCTTTTTCCTCTAATATAGCCGCAATCCTAAATGATGGTATTGTTCTACCCATTATTAGATTTGCAGATTTGTATAGAATATAATAATTAGAATACCTTGATTGGTGGGAGAGGGTTACTGAACAATGTTATAGAAGAATCTGAATAATCTTTAATTATTTTATAATCATATTATCAAGTAGGTGTTAATTTTTTAATTTTTCCTCTTACTTTTCCCTTTGGCTTATCCTCTGTCTTTATATCTACATAGGCTTCTCCTTTCTCTATTTTTCTGACTAGTTCCTTGGTATTCTTTCCTTGTAGTGGACCTTTTAAATCCTTTGATTCTAATCTTTCCATCAGTTAGATTACCTATAACTTCTCCTGATGGAGTTTCAGATTTATACAAATCTGCAACTACATCTCCTTTTTCATTAGGTTTTCCTGTTTGAATATGAACTTCTTTTATTTTATCTGTATCTGTAACTTTAACAGAATATTTTAGATCATCTTTTTCATCATCTTTATTGTTATTATTATTAGTAGTAGTAGATTGAAATGTTACTAAAGCAGTATCCAATGTATCTACTTCTGGTACTTCCTCTTTTCCAGTAAGTATTGCAGCAAAATCTACTACATTTACTTTCTCTTTCTCCTCTCCATAATGATGATCTTTTTTATCGATAGTAGGAAAATTCAATTTAGCTAAAATTAGATAACATTTCTTTTAATAATTACATCATTTTTTTAATTCATAAATTCCGATAGATACATACAATAACAATGTTCTAGAAGATGATGTTCTCATCGATGAGACCCTCAAGTTCCATAATAATCATCTAGAAGATTCTTCTTTTAATCAATAATTTTGCTGTGAATAGATATCAATCTGGTTGTCCACCACTACAGGCACAGTAACCAAATTCATCTATTCTTGTATTACAAAAATTACAATATCCAATTAAGGTATAATCTACTTCAACAGCATATTTTCTAAAAATCTTAAAATGATCATCTAAATCCTGTGAAACATTATCGATAGAAATATCAGGAATATTCTCATTCATATTTATACTGTTTTAATATAGTGAACATAATTAAAAAATATTGTTGTGGTTTAATAACAAAGAAAGACAAAACTCAAGGATTACTAATTGAGTAAATTATTTACTCATGTCAACATCATTTAATTTTTCTATAGTCTTTGATCGAGTTTCTCTTTTTTAATCAAAGGAATAGAATTAAAACCAGAACTAAACAATAAAGCAATAGGAGAAATAGCAATTCCTCCTTCTACTTCTTCTTCTTCTACTAACAGAAGAAGCAATAATAAGAAAAGTTAATTTATTAAAAGTCTCATTGATAATAATATTTGTATCTCTGTTTTATTTAGGTAATGCTTATTACCTAAACTTCTTCTACTTGTCATAACAAGCACACGATATTCTCAAAGAACGCCTAGTTTTCTCTAAAAGATACATTCGTAAAGTCTTACCCTCAGAAGCAAAAGATTTATCCAAAACAACAAAGAAAAGTTTGTCTTAAGTCAAGTGCCTCGGTTGATGTCATATCTTTTTAACTATCATGTCTAAATTCTTGAATAGGTAAAGCTTAAGGTATCCAAAATATCATAATTCTATGTACCATGGTTCTACTAAACTCAACCTCACCACAGGACAGAAGAACAGTATAAGGAGATTGATGAAAAAAACTACAGATAAGAGACATTATCGTAGATTACTGGCAGTACTCCAGAAGAGCAACGGTAGAACTTTTGAAGACATTGCAAAGGAACATGGTGTGAGTATCAGGTCAGTTCAAAGATGGTTATCAGCATATCTCCAGATTGGAATGGAAGGACTAGAGATAAAAAAGACAGGTAGCACACAATCCCGTATAACAGACGAAAACAGAGAGATTATACTTTCTGTACTTTTTAATGATCCCACTATTTTTGGTTATGTCAGAAACACTTGGAGTCTCAGGTCACTTGCAAAGTGTCTTACAGAAGAACTTGATATTCCAATCAATTAGTTTCAGACATCTTCAAAGGATACTGAAAGATATGGGTATTAGATGTAAAAGACCTAAACTGGAACTTGAACATGGACCTGATTATGAGAAGGGAAAGAAACAAGTAAAGAACTACAAAAACAAGTAGCATCAGCACTCAAAAAAAGAAAGTGATGTTGGTCTTTGAGGATGAAACTATAGTAACACAGAAACCATGTATAAGAAAGTCGATGAGTTTTGAAGGTGAACAACAAAAAATTAGACATAATGGCAGTAGAAAGAAATTCTCAATGTACATATCCATGCTATGGCCTGAACAGAACCTGTTGTATGAATTCTATGATAAATCAAATTCCACCAATGCTATAAACCATCTTGAGAATCTCAAGATACATGTAATGAAAAATAATGGTTGGAAAAGAATTGTAATGATATGGGATAACGCTTCATTTCACCTAAGCAAGATGACAAAAAAATATATCAATGGACAGAAAGACTGGCTTACTGTAATACATCTTCCAAAGAGGGCTCCATACCTTAATCCAAATGAGAGAAAGGTAAATCAACGTATAAAATCAGATGTGTGTGCAAACAGATTCTATACCAATATAGAAGAACAAAAAGATGCAATATCAGAATATCGTGATAAGAGATTTGGAAGATGGTATAATGACATTAATGATGACACTTGACTTAGGTTCTACTAATTTCCCTCTTTCTTGTCTAAATTGTTCAAGTTCTGGATTAGGAGTATAAGAAGAAGATTTTTCTATAACTTTCTTACCGTCAATTCCGGCAACTTGCCGAGATCTACCAGAAGAATCTTCTATATATTCTTTCTTTTTCTTGCTTTTGTCCTCAAGTTGTAAATATTCTTTTCTGTAATAGTATAAGGTTCTTTCTGGAACTATTCCCTTAAGGTTCTCTTTTAGTATCAAATCAATTTCATAGTCTGAAAATCCTTCTGATCTTGCTGATTCTACGAATTCCTCATATAGTTCTCGTGTATGTAATACAGAACTTTTTATCTTCTCTAAAAGATCTTGCATTTTATAAGAAATTGATTTATTTGTTTTTTCTATTTCACTCATTATTTCTTATTCATTTCCTGTTGTTTTTTTGCTACTTCAAATTCTTGTCAAAATTTTTTTAACATATTCTTTATAGTGTACTCTAGTACATTCCATTGTGCTAGTTTGAGTGAGTCAATAGGAACATTAAGGTCGTCTATAGTTTGTTGTTGTTGTTATGTTTTCATTGTGGTCATTTTGAATTACTTCCTCCTTCTTTTTCTGCTAAAATTTTAGTCAAGACATCATTAAAAGAATCTCCTGCCTTGCCTAGATCTTTCAATTTTTGATAGACGTCTTGGTTTATAGTAATATGTTTTAACTTTGTCATTAGTTTAATATTATATTTTAAGGAATTTAAGATGTAGGTATTAATATTATGTGAAAGAACCTGCTAATGGTTTATATGATACAAATATTTGTCAAATATATGTAATGTGACTATTAATTAGTTAAAGATCATTATACGAGGAAATATTATTGTTTTTGTTGATGGAAGATTACCAATTTTTATAAAATATAATGATAAACAAATGAATTTGAGAAAACTGAACAAATATTTATTATAATTGGAAATTTCTTTCTAAGGATGTACAAATTTCAAAAGAAGAAAAAGATTGGCTATATCCTCAACAAATGATTGAAGCAATGAGGAAAGTTACGGATTCTATAATTCTAATATTTTCTCAAATTGCTTTACCTAGTTTAGTAAATTATTAACGTCAGTTTAAAGAAATCCTTTTAAATTAAAGTTAATTTAATTATTATATGTCAAAAATAATACTAATTGGAATTCTAATTAGTGTGATAATTATTCCGCTTGGTAATTCTTTTTCTCAATTATCCAAAAATCAAACATCTGAAGTTGTGGTTGTAGACGGCCCAGAAGCAAAAGCCAATCTTGATCGCTTTGATAAACTCGACTTTGAGGCGTGGAACAAAAATAATTGGACACTCTATAAAGAAATACATAGTCCAGATGTTTTGGTTGTAGATTTTGATGGGAAGGTTACAAATGGTATTGATCAACATCTAAAATGGTCAAATGAATCTCAATCAACTGCACCAAGCACAATAACAGCCCATCCAATCAAACTTGGAATAGGTAATTGGACAGCAGTAACTGGTAACATAAATGAAACAATACTATCAACGGGAGAGACATTTAATAGCACTATGGTTACCGTCGCACATTGGAAAGATGGGAGAATAATAGAGGAATATTTGTTTATGCATTAAAAAATTTTTTCTTTTCTTATTTTTCTTGTATTGTTATTTTTATTTTACCAACAGCCAGGAGATGCTAAAAAGCCATATTTAGCACAGTACTCTTCAGTATTGGAAAATTCTTGTGTCATTATATCATGTACTGTCATGACAACTAACATAGCAATTGAGAGTGTACACCAACACTCTATTATTTGCAATAATTAGGAATTTCTACACAAATCAAATGTTGATTGCCATATATAGGTCCACTACCAAAATGCTTATTGACCTTAGTTGGTTCTATCAAGATACTGATTGCACTATTTCCTAATAATGAAATCTGGGTTGGAACATACTTTACTGGACCTTCTTTCATGGTTATTGTAGAAGTCCCCTTTAATATAGTAGAATTATTACTAATATTTACAATAGGATCTGTATTTAACTTGAAATCGTATATAGAATGCTTATGTTTACTCGTTCCATCAGTTTTTATCATGTAGAAAGTAGAATTAAATGTTGGAGATGTTTTGACATTTTCCATTTTATATACACCAGTGACAATCCATGCTGTTGACGAATTAGAAGGATCATTAGAAATACTGGATATAGATCCTTTAATTACATCATCAGTAGGATTCGTGGGATTTACTGAATATGCACTGTGTATGGGATTGACAGCAGCAATAATAATAAGAGAAGAAACAACTACAACTGCTACTATAGACATTAATAACTTTTTTTGTTTAAATAATGTTTTCTTAAACATCAAAAAGAAATTTGAAGATATATTATATAACGATTAACAGTAAAAAATCTGTACTCAAACAAATTATTGTCATATTCTGTTTGTCATAATCAATTGTAGTAGTATAATGTAACTACAATTGACTGGCTATGACGACTCTAATTTACTTATTAATTTGTTATCAAATATTATATAGTATGTAACCCTTTTTTCTCTATCAGACCTACAACAACCAATCTAATCAATCTAATAAAATACTCTAAAACCAATAAGTAATACATCTCATTCTAAAGGTATATTGAAATAAAATTACTAAATCCAGAAGACTAATAAAAAATTAGGTTCTGTTGATTCATCGAGTGTTTAAAATGGGTTTTAAAAAGTGGGTGTTATACAGAGGCTACAATATATAACACCCATGAAACAAACTACTTACCATTCTAGTAGCAATCAATAGTAAAAATAGGTAGAATAAAAGATTGTTGATTTTTGGGTGGTAAATATACCAAAGTATAGATAGTACCAATAGAGTCTAAGGATATGCCTTCTTTTTCAGTCTCTATAGTTCTTGATTACATAAAAGGGAAAAGAAGAGGGCTATGGCTTTTATTACCAATTATTTTAGATTTCATAATTCGTTTCTTTATATATTTTATTTACCTTAAAAAGGCATAAATTGAAAACCTATTCAACAATATTTGTTATATCTATTCTTTTTGCAGTTACTTTAATTTCAACAACAGAAATAAGGCCCATATCATTTGAAAATGTATTAGCACAACAAAATGATGATGGTTCTATAGACACAGAATTAGGAGGTGACCCAGAACTAGGTGGAAATACAGGAATGACCGAAAGTGACATGGGAGGAAAAGACATAGGAACGACAGTAAGTGATTTAGAAAATGATACAGATATTACCAATAATAATCGAACTGATTGATAAATAACTATGTCTTAAAAATAATTTTTTTATATAAATTATGAATGCGCCTATTTATTTTTAGATAATAATCTATTAGTAAGTTTTTGCTGGTAGCGCCACTACAATAAAAATTTTATATATAACTAGAATGAAAAAGAATAAAAAATGCTATACAATAACTTATTGTTAATAATTTCAATAGTATCATTATTAGTAACTGCACTAACTGTTTCCGCATTTGCACAATCAGCAGAAAAACAAAAAGAAGAAATAAATCAAACTATAATACAAGATATCAGTAAATCTGCTGCTAATCAACCAATACAGAATGCTAGCCAAACTACTGCCAACGAGACTGGAGAAGCAGTTCCAATTCAAAAAAAATGTTACTGATTTTGGAGCCAACATTACAGAAGGAGCAAAGGACGTAGTTGGAAAAATTGGTGAAGGACTAGAAGGTTTAACAAAGTAATTTTAGAAATAGTAATCTTTGAACATAGATTAATCAATTAATATACAAAAAGTATTTTGACAACGAATTTTTAAATAATATGTAAATGTTATGCTTTTGATAAGAAGTAATATGTCTACTGATACTAGCGCTTCTAATAGTACTAGTGAAAATTCAAGTAATACTTCAGAACCATTTAGTTTCAAATATGTAGAATCTGGAGGATTGGCAAACAGTTATCTAGTTATTTCTATTGATTCAGAATCTAATAACCTTAAAGTATCAACAGATATTAGTGCTGCCAATCTAACTCAAAAACCTATAGAAGATTCAGAAAAAAATACTTTAATAGATACAATTAAAAAAAATAATTTTTTTAATTCAGAATCTACTTATGTTACTGAAAAGGAAGATGAAGATAATACTGCAATTTCTTCTTCTCTTACAGTTACACTAGGAAATGAGATACATACTACTGTATGGACTAGTAAATCTAAAGGCGTTCCCCAGGGATTGATTGAAATTACAAATGAAATAACAAAAATTGGACATGGAAAAAAAATGATTTGAGTCTCCAAGTTATAATATAATTAACACTTGTTTATATCCATTATTAATAGCCGATTATTCAGAGCACAAGTAGTTTCACGAAGACAACATGTACTATCATAGTCTTCTATATTCCTACTATTTATTATCCAGATTAATGGAGGGCTATGGCTTTTTTCTTTTACTAAAACAATAATTTATCTCAAATTACTAAATAATTTGTTGATTATTTACTATAACAAGGAAAAAAATAGTCTTTGTTGCACTCAGTCATAGCCATATGATGTCTAATCAATTGTAGGCTTTGACTTCACCTGCAATTGATAGGCTATGACAACATAATTTGCTAACTATTTAGAGCCTATCCGAAAACACCTCCTCTCTTATATGTTATCCAAGCACAGACAAAATGTAATATTGCAATATAGTTATCTTCCTTCTTTTCCCATCTAATCAATAATCGCCTGAATCGGTTCATCCATGAGTGTGTTCTCTCAACTACCCACATCTTCTTGCTCTATATTTTGGTATCCTTCTTCTCTTCTTTTTGTTACCATTATTGTAGTCTTCTCCTCTCTTGCAAATATGCATGGTATAACCATATTCCTCAAGTAACTCATATACCTCAGGATAGTCATAACCCTTGTCAAGACAGATGTGTTGTTGTTGGGTATTTGTTGTAGATGATGATGATGATGATGGTGGTGGTGGTCTGCAAACCACTATACTCTGAAGAGTTGCTTTTGTCATCTTCATATCATGTCTGTTAGCACCATCTACAGTAATTCCAAGAGGAATGCCCTGACCATCTACAAGAAGGCTACGTTTGGTACCTGATTTACTTCTGTCTGTGGGATTTGGTCCTGTACTTTTTTCCCCCAAGAGGTGCTTTTGTTATTGCACCATCCATTGATTGCCATTTCCAGTTGATACCAACTTTTTTATCATATATTTTTAGACCATCAATCCACATACGTTTGAATACGCCATCTTGTCTCCATTCCTGAAACCTGTCATGTACAGTACTGGATGCACCAAGACTTCGTGGTAATGCTTTCCACTGACATCCAGTACGTGTAATGTAGAAGATAGCATTCATTGCCTTTCTATCATCCATTCTTGGACGACCTGTCTTCTTCTTCTTTCTTTTGGCTTTATGTACAAGAAGAGGGAAAATTTGATTCCATAATTCATCTGGTATTTCATAAGATGAATCGATTCCAGAAATTTCAGATATCAAACTAATCTCGTGATATATAGTGTAGAGACACTTAGCTTTGTCGAATAAATCTATTGTACCATAAACTTAAATACTATAAACTACTTTTCGGATAGGCTCTTAATTAATTAATTAAATTTCTCGCAATTTTTTAAACAGCATAATAGCAATGTAAATATACAATCTAAGCAGGTGAAATATGTTCCAAAATCCTCATAGCCATCCAATGCTATTCTTTGTATCTTTTTCTAATATAGTATTTTATTGCTCTAATAACTTATTTGAGCAGTATCTAATAGTTAAAAGACATGGTAAATTGCATCTATAGAATTTTGCATTCTATTAAAATATTCTAAAGCCTTCTTTTCTATACTATGACAATGCAATCATCTTCCAAAATATCTTTTGGAATAATTTTTTTTGTAATGATATTTGTTATTACTGTGCATTTGACAATTTTAGATTTTAAATTTGTCAACGCACAACAAAAAGAATCAGAAATTATTGAAATAAAAAAACCAAATCTTGATGAAAAAGATGAATTAGTTGTTTCTTCTAACATTAACCTTCAAAATATACCAAAGACTGGCATGCTTAAAGTAGTTGGTGTTATCAATGGAGAAGGCTTTATCAAAGATATTCCTTTATATGAATTAGATGAAACAACCAATAAATTAAAAGTTAATTTTGTAATGAACAAAGAGAACGAATTTGTTAGTGCAGGCAAACCAGATGAATTCTTTGTTTGTGCCTATCATTTTACAAATCCAAACTACAATACCAATAACAATAAATATAATAAAATAAACTCTATTGATTTTGATGAGCAACAACATAATCAACCTAATTTAGAATATTTTGACTGCAATGAGGGAGACATAACATCTACTACTACCCCCACACAAGTAAGTTTATTTAGTCCTAATTCTCTCGTTTACGATAAAAGTGCCTATTATTATAATATGCACTCTCAACAACCTCCATCTCAAGAAACATCATTTGATACTATAGGTAATGATGATAACTCTGCTGCTACTATTAATGCTAGAGAAGAAGATGCTTATAGTGATAATTATAGTGATAGTAATAGTAACAAACCAGTTAAGGTAAAAATAATAGTTCCAATGGAAGATAGAAAGAATGCTGAAAAAATAAAGATTATGGCAATGCTAAAAGGCCAAATAAAATCAGAAGTTATAGAAGATGTACAAAAAAGAATTTGCCAAGATTGGTGGGTATACAATTGAAAGAACATTTGCTTTTGATAGAGATACTGATATGGGCCCGATACAAATTGGTGATAGATTTCATGCTTGTGTAATAGGACAAGATTTGAATCCACCTGAAGGAAGTGAATGTGAAAAGAGATTAATTAAAAATATGGATAGACCCAATCCTTTAGCAGTACGCTAGATATATTGAGGGCCAGATTCGAATACCATAGTCTTTTACTTATTATGGAGGCTATGGCTTTCTTCTTATTTTACTATTAAATTTGGCAGACAGAAGTTATCTCCAATAGTATAACATATGACAAAATTAACTGTATTATATTATAACTTTATTATATTACATGTTTATATTACTATTTAATGAGAAAACTTTTTTTTACAATAACCGCTCTACTCATGACAACAGCATCCATAGTAGTGATAAACTCATACGATATAAAATTTAATATATTGAATGCATATGCAACAGTAGCAGGATTTACTGCTCAATTATCAGGTAATGAAGAAGTTCCTCCTGTTCAAACTGATGCAACTGGCTCTGCTGAATTTACAGCACCACATTTTGACAATATTGGTTATTCCGTGAATGTATCAAATATAGATAAAGTTACAATGGCTCATATACATAGTGGCAAACAAGGCGAAAATGGACCACCAGTGGTAACATTGTTTAAGGCAGAAACTCCATCAACTGAGCCTATAAATGGCAATCTAGTAAGTGGCAATATTACTAATGCAAATCTTGAAGGTCCTATGGCTGGAAAAACAGTAATAGATTTAACGAAATCTATGGAATTAGGTGAGACATATGTTAATGTACATACGGAAGAAAATCCCAACGGTGAAATTAGAGGACAAATTAAAGGTGGAGGATAAATTCCATACTTTTTTAACTTGTAGATATTTAAGACTGATCGAACAATAACTGCACAAATTTCAATATTACAAAAATAAAAATAAAAATTTTTATTTTAACTTCTAATAATTTTTTTAATAAATTTTTATTACTTCTTTAGTTCTAGCAATACTATCAAATACAAACTAGTACAAAATACTGTTATTAATTAAATGAAAAATCTAACATTCACTTAAAACTCTATGAGAACAGTTTCAAAAGTGATAAATACTCTAACAATTAGGTATTCACCACACACATATCGAATGATAGCAAAACCTCACGGTTGTCATAGTCTGACCTACATTCTATCTATAAATCCAAATCATATTGTTCGTTCAGGCTATGACAATTATAATAATTTACTAATTAATTAATTAAATTATAATAAGTTATTAAATAACATAATTAGCAATGAGTATGCAACTAACCAAATACGACAGTGTCCACGGACCATGGCCTTTATCTACATTGCAGCGAGTTTTTAGTATTTAGAGGGCTATGGCTTTTTATTATTTTAGCAGTAGTATTTACCATGATTTATGCATATTCAATATAATGATAGATACTATTTAAAATTATAACTTATTATGAAGGATGTTTTATTTTTTATTATATAAATTTATTAATTAAATCATTCTCTTGTTTAAAATAAATGTTTTGTACTTGATTTTACAATTTCTGCATTTGTAAAGTATCATCTGCTGTGCTGTATTACGTTCTATTTTATTAACATAAAGCAATGTATGTTTACAAAATGAACATTTCATTTTTTATTTTCAATGTTATTTATTTAAATCATTATATTAAAATTTATTTATCATATTAATTTATTTGAGATTTATAAGATAATATCTCCAAATCTAAACAATAATCAAACATATTAGAATGCTATTAAATAGAATTTCATACTTTTTCGGCGCCTAAAAATTTTTTCTTGTAAATTCAAAAGATCTTATGCAATAAGATGGAAAGATATGACTCAGATATATCCATCTTATTCTCATTATACAATTATTGTATAATGATATGATTATATGGTATTGGTATTATTTATAATATTTGGTAGTAGTAAAAAATAATGATAATTTTATTATAGCATAAGATTTAGAATTACTTTAGAAAAAATTTTTTATCTTGCAATATACTTTTATCAAATAAGGAAGAATATATTTTATTTGTACTAATTATCATGGTTCTGATATTTATAACCTTATTTCCTACAGAAGGTTTTGGTCATTAGTCTTAATTTGATTTATTACTTTAATTGCTTTTTTAGCACTTTTTTCTTTATCTTTTAATTCTAAAATAATGTCAAAATCGCAATCAGAAACTGAGAAAATAAATTTTTCAAATTGTTTTATGTCCAAAGTCTTTGAGTGTTTTCCTTTTCTTTGATTTGGTTCTTGATTGCTATAATCAATCATCAGTATGCCATCCTTACTGTGATCCCACGTACTACTAGATCTTTGTAGAGCCTCATTTAATGGTAAATTACTATCAAAACATTTGTCATGAAATACATCAAAAAGAATCGGTATATTTATATATTCACTCATTTCAATACACTCTTTTAAATTATAAAGATGATCATCATTTTCAATAACTAATCTTTTTTTATTTCCTCTGATAGTAAATTTTTATAATTTGCTATAAATTGTTTCTTAGATCTTTCTTTATCTCCATAAATTCCACCAATATGTATTTGGACTTTTGCTGATTGATCAAGTCCCATTAAATCTAAAAGAACAGTATGATATTCAAGTTCCTTAATACTATTAGTAACAATGTCTTGATTTTTAGCATTGATAAGTACAAATTGATCAGGATGCATCGATATTCTTATATCGTGTTTCTTGATTAATTGTCCAATTTGTATAAAATCAGATTTAAAATAATCTTTCCAATCAAATTTACAAATTGGGTGAGATGCAAACGGGATAATATCCGAACTTATTCTAAAGAACATAAAATCATTATCTATATTAAATCTTATTTCTATAAGAGTAAGAAGGTTATAGTTTATACATTGAATAAGTCGTTCTTCTGAATATGATGATAATCGAAATGTAGATACCGTTTTTTTTCCAATTGAGTAATTTATACAAGGATATCCGATTTTCATTATTCATTAGCCTCTTGCTGGATTCCTTTATATTATAGTTTATAGTTAAATATAAAATGATTTCAGAATTAAATGAAAATTAATCATCAGAATTGTTATTTCTTAAATAATAGTAATAGTATAATTCCAGACAATATTGGATTTGGATATCAATATATAACAATAACTAAACTTATTGACATAGAATAAGTAATACCAAACAAAAACTTAAAACGTACAGATATAATACTTTTTTTGTATATTATCTTATTTTTTATTGAAAAGTCTATCTGTTTAATCAGATAATATAATTATAAAAATAATTCTTTCTTCTTTTGTAAACTTCTTGAAAAATTTATATTCAATATCAATTTTGGAATAAATTATTTAATTATAAAATATTACTTATTAGCATAGATCAGATTAATATTTATAGTGAATAATATACACTACACTGAATTGTAAATACCTTATGGGCCCGTAGCTCAGCCAGGTAGAGTACCGGACTTTTAGCTCTAAAGAAAGAAATCCGGCTGTCTCGGGTTCGAATCCCGACGGGCCCGTTATGTATTCGGGTTCATATACATGTTTTAGAAATACAATAACCATAGAAAAGAGAGGAGGCTCAAGAAAGATGACAGTTAGAGCTATCTACAACAATTAGCAATATTGAAAGAGATGTTCTCAACTCAGAGAATAAGCAATTAATATTACAATTCTATGAGTTTATGAAAAGAATTGGTACTTCAGAAAGATATCAAAATAACAACTTGAAAGCAATAATAGCTTATAGTAAATTTCTTGGACCATCAATTTCATTGTATCAAATAAAAAGTAAAAGTCAAATTACTTCATTTTTGGATACAAAGATAAAAAGTTCTGAACGATGATCCAGATAAACGTTGGATTACAACTTGGAACGATTATCTTGGAAGAATCAAATACTTTTTCAGATGGCTGTATAACTGCAAGGATAAAGAACTTGATGACATTCCATTTTCAGATTGGGAAACTCCTGACTTTGTACAAATAAAGAAAAAGAAAACAAAGAGAATTAGTCCTTATCTGGAAAATGAATTATGGGAAAAAGAAGATCTATTAACCATAATCAAATATGAAACTTACAAAAGAAATAAAGCAATTCTATCATTACTCTGGGATCTTAATGCTCGTCCACATGAATTACTTTACTAAAAATAAAACATATTAGATTAAAAGAAAAATATGGAGAAGGAGAAATTCCTCATGAAGCAAAAACTGGAACTGGTCCAATATTATTAACATGCTCTTTTCCATATGTGCGTGATTGGTTGAATGAACATCCATTTAAGAATGAACCAGATGCACGACTGATTTGTAACCTTATTAATGGTTCTCCAATTAACTCCAGATAATATTGATAAAGTGATGAAACAATTACGTGAACGTATAATCCGTTTATTAGAAAATGGTGAAATCAATAATCCTGAAGAAAGGGAAAAACTGGAATATCTATTAAAAACAAAGAAATGGAATCCCTACTGTATCAGACATAGCGCTATAACTTCAGATAGCGATTATCTACCTGAATATGCACTAAAGAAAAAAGTAAGATGGTCCATGAATTCAAGGCAAGGTACAAGATACATAAAGAGAAGAATGGGCAATGATCTCAAAGAAAAAATTCTAGTTTATAATGGAATAGTTTCAGAAAATGAAATTAAAAAGAAACCAGTGATTCATGTATGTGTCCACGATGTGAATTAATTAATCCAATAGAAAACAAATATTGTTCAAAGTGTAGTTATCCTCTCAAACTAGAAGCATATAATGAAATTAAAGCATCAGAGAATGCAAAGATAAATTTATTAGAAAAAAAGATTGAAGAAACTAATCATAGAATGATACAGATCCTATCAATAATTCAACAAATTCCATCACTTAGCCATATAAAACCAGAAGTATTAATGCAAAAAGAAATAGACAAAAATGAGTTACATTCTTAATTCAGTATATGGCTTATAGCGATCTTCTATGTTTTTATATTCTTGTTTTATTTCTAATAATTTAATTAGATTATTTACTGAATTTTTTTCCATTATTGTTCTTATTTCCAGATAGAAGTTAAATAATTTACTAAGAAAAGGAGAAATAATTTTCCATAACGAATTCCAAAGATCTTTTGCTGTTTCTTTTAAATTATATTTGGCAAAGAAGTTTATATTAGTCTCAATAGATGTTGGTAACATTTCACGTCCTAAATTCTCGATAAAATAAATATTTTTATCTAATTGTTTTTCTGAAATTTTTAGAAATATCTTTCGCAGTTTATAGATTATATCTTTAATAAATCCATTGAATATTAAGAATTTATGTAAAATAATATTTTCGTTATAATCTTTCATATTAAAGTCTATAAAATTTGAAAAAGAAAGAATTACAATTAAAATTTTAAATGGTAATATTATATATTCAGTTAATCTATATAAATCACCAAAAGATGTATCTTTATTATTTGTATAATTATCTTCTCTAATAATCTTCAGTTGTTTTTTGCTTCTTTTATCTAATTCAATTAAGGTATTTTTAATATTATCCAATAACAAGAAATATGATTTCTTAAATTCTTTTAAACCTTTGAATAAAGTAGTGAATGAATCTCCATCATTATAATATAATTGATGAGATGAACTATTTTTTTCATTTATCTTTTCTATAACATAGCCAAACTTTTCTAATCTCTTTATTCTATTTAAAATAGGAACTCGCGAAGATTTTCCCAAATTATTGATTATATTTTGCTTATTAGTGCCAGGATTGTCAATTATAAAATCAAGAATTTGCTTTTCTCTGTTATCCAGCTCATAATCTGAATCTATTTTTTTTCTTTTCTTTGTATGCATATAAGTTACAATTGCTTCTCTATCATTACCATTTTGTAGTATATTGTCAAGCTCATCTCTTAATCTGTATATTTTATTATATTCTACATATATTTTCTTGGACATAGTATAAGAGTAGTATAGAGTAGTATAAGAAGTATACATATCTATAAGTCACCTTTTATATTAGTATGGTTAAAACAACTATAATTGTAGATCACACTACAAGAAACTTACTAAAAGAAATAGGTAGAAAAGGTCAAACATATAATCAAATAATTTGGGATTTGGTAAACAAGGAAAAGAAACATGACTAAAATTTTTTATGATGATTCTTATCTGAATAATAAAGATTGTGAAGGAATTAATTGTAATTCTACTGCAACGTCTAAAGTAAAAATCAAAGCAGAAAATATTGGCTCGATTACGTTATTACTTTGTAACCAATGTAAATTACTATTTTCAGATATTAGTGAAAAAATAAATGAGTGAATATAACGATCTACTTCAAGAATTAAGATCAAAAACCATTGATTTGCAAAAACCAATAATCGCTACTGCTAAAGAATATATTCCAAAAATGTATAAAGCACTGTTAAATGAAAATCCAAATTTAACACCCATAGAAGTTAGGCAAAGAATAGGAAAGGATTGTCGAGAGAAATTTTGGAGTAAAAGAACCATACTTACAGCTTTACCAGATGAAGCTAAAAATTTAGAAAAACAAAAAGCTGGAAGACAAAGACATAAAAATAAAAATCAGAAAGCTGCTGCAATCATTGCAGCACCTAATAATTTAAAACCAAAAGTACTTTTAGATGTTGATAGAACTGATGGTTCATTCCCAAATAAGATGGAAGATCTGATAAATGAAAATTATGAATTAAAACAAATTATACGACAAAAAAATGAAATTAGAACAGCAGATAGTCTAATTGCTAATAATAATATCTTTAAAATTACAAAAGAAAAATTTCCATTAATTATAGAAAACATAACAAAAAGTAAAGAATATTGCTATTTAGAATTTGACAAGGAAAAAGTTTTGATTAGTATTCAATCTGATATTGTAGAAGAAACCTATAAGTATTAAAAGTGTCTTCATCTCTATCAAATAAACCATCTTCAACTAAAATTAATAGACCAATTGACAGATTAGCCCATAGATGTGGACTAGGCAAAAAAATTTCAAATGAAAAAATAAAAGAGCTTGCAGATAGAAAATACCAAATCAATCGTGAAGGTATAACATATTTAGATATAATCAAAGAATTTGGGTGTTCAAAGACAAAAGCTCAACGTAAACTTAAAAATTTATGTGTAGAAACAATAGACGATAAAGGGAAAAAAGTATCAGTTCTCTTTAGAGCATTTAAAAGAACTAATCCACAACAATTTTACCTATACTCAAAGCGAGCAAAAATAATAGAAGACTTCAATAACAGAAATAGACCAATGGACCCTACGGGGGTCAACCACCATTCTCCTTCACTTCTAGGAAGAAGGGATCATCAACCTGCAAGATATCTTTTAGAAATCTTATATCAGTTTTTATTTGTACCTGTCTTTATTCATAAACTTTTTCTTCAAACTTTTATTAATCCATTTTATTTTAATGAATTAAAGGATCGGGAAAAAGTTAAAGTAAACAAGGCTATACAATATGAAGAACTTATTGGTCCGCTGTCATCAAAAAGAAAGATAACATTTACAATTAATCCTAACGGCACAGTCATGATCTACATAACGTGTAGCCCTAGTCCATTTAAATTAGAAAATAATCAAGACATTAGCTATCTCTTTTCTTTCTTAGGGCAAGTACGAGATAGATTACTTTATTTTCTGAGAGATCCGAATGAAAGAATATTACCTCCACTAATGGAGTGGAAACTTAATCAATGTGACATAAATAAAGATATAGATATTAAAGATATTGAACAGATAACTTTACCAGATATACCAATTAATAGAGGTAGATAGAATATTCAGAGTATATGTAAAAGTATTGGAAGAAAGAGCTTACTATAGATTAGAAGAATCTAAAAAAGTAAATCAAAAACTCCCTTTAGCTTTAGATTGTCTTTTAAAGACTTATTATCCTTTAAATGAATTTGATAGTAGCAATCCTAGTTATATTCAATAATAGAAATAATGTTTTAATTTAATTAAAGAAATAGATCAAAGAAAAAGAATTGACTATTAATTTATGATTAAATATCTATATCCATGAACTAGAACTTATTGATCTTTCCATATTGTTAATTAATATTGGTAATAGTCTGCTATAATTAGAATGATATAATAAGAGCCTATCCGAAAAGTAGTTTATAGTATTTAAGTTTATGGTACAATAGATTTATTCGACAAAGCTAAGTGTCTCTACACTATATATCACGAGATTAGTTTGATATCTGAAATTTCTGGAATCGATTCATCTTATGAAATACCAGATGAATTATGGAATCAAATTTTCCCTCTTCTTGGTACATAAAGCCAAAAGAAAGAAGAAGAAGAAGACAGGTCGTCCAAGAATGGATGATA
>CAWIYT010000040.1:0-6048 GCA_963840085.1 uncultured Nitrososphaerales archaeon | reverse complement strand
AAATATTATGCCTTTGAATACAGCTTCTGTATTTAGATTGAGATCTTTTGTAGCATTAGTACGATTGACAATTTTGACATTACTATCGAATGTGTTCAAAAAAACAACATCGTTCTGAGCCTGAACGGAATGGTAATCATTATTTGCAACTGATAGGTAAACTAAAAATGTCAATATAATTACAAAGAGTATAATGTATGAGCGCGTCAATACAATATCGGTAATTGATGTGCTATTTTTAAATTTAATGAAATTGGACATACATTACGTATGAAATCATCAAAAAAGAATCAAAATATCCACTCCATTAAATTACATTATGGTAAATGTATCTTAGTATAACTTATCTCGAGCATTTGAAACCTGAATAATAATGATCCAAAACCTTCATGGGTGGATGAATTTGACATGATGCCTTGTAAATCAAGAGGTTAATAACATACATAGCTTAAATTATAAAGATGATTTTCCGACGACTAGTAGGACCTTACGGAAAGATGCCCGTTTTGATACGTGATGATGACATAAATTTTTTTACAAAAACAAACATGATTGAATCTATCTATTCAGATGCATGGAAAAAAGGTTTTAAAGTAAGTTTGGCAGTTGTTCCCTTTCAAAGAGCCATAAACGATATTTGTGTACCTCCTAATGTACGAGCCATTGATTCGCATTTTTCTGTTGTAGAAAATAAACCACTGGTAGAGTATCTCAAGAATAAAATACAAATTGGAACGATTGAGATTCTCCAACATGGTTATTCTCATTTTATTGGGAATGATGGTCGTGGTGAGTACGGAAAGGATTTAGACAAAATGGACGAGATTGAACTTGGTAGAAATATGCTAATACAAGCATTCGGAGTTAATCCAACGTTTTTTGTTCCCCCAGGAGAGGATATTTCTAAGAAGAACTTAATGACATTGATTGAATTAGGATTTGTACCTATTCATAGACAGACATTTTTTGATAGTTTTATGAGAAATTCATTAGTACCGTCCTATCTTAAGGATGTTGCAACCAGAACGCTTGTTAAATATAAAAACAAAAGTGTAAATGGAAATTGGGCTATTCAATTGGTTAAACCTGTTGTTATCTCTGTTAGAGAACATGCGATTTCATGGTCGCTAGCATCCATAAAATCAGCAAATTTATCATCTGTCGATTCCTTGTTTAGATTAACGAATAAGGTAATTGAATCCTGTAGTATTAGCCGAAGTCCTGTATGCATTTTAAATCATTATCATCTCTATTATTATGATTGGAATCAATCAATTACAAGAAAGGATCTCTTCCAAGTGTGGAGAAAAATACTTGAAAGTTTTGATAAACTCAAGTTCTCTTGGAAGGTAACCTTCTTAGAATTATATGAAAGAACAAAACAAATACAAGATATACGTATAATAAAAACAGGATCAAAAATTACTTTAGAGTCAGGAACACATATACGGGGTTTTTCTTTCAGAACCACAGCTACCTTGGAACCTAGTGCTTCTCTTGCGTTCGATGAGGAAAATAAGATAATGACTATTGACGATTTGTTACCCGACAAAAAACTGATACTCTATGAAAAAAGTTAGCTTATTTTTAAGAGTATATGAAGCATTATGGGGTTTATAGAATTTTGGAAAAAAGACAAGTAAATTTGCATGTTTCATAGTCTATGGATTAATGAAATACAATAGATTCAGTGTCTTTGCTAATCCCTTATTTTATTTACTAGTAACCCAATACCACCGGAAGTATACCTAACCACTTGGTAAACCACAAATCCTGCAGTTAAATGTGGATGTCTAATAAATCGTTTATAATTTCTTAAATAGGCCTTTCTTAATGGACTAATTTGCTTAAGTCCTCTTGATTTGTTCTTTTTTAGAAATAAAGCGGCAGTTTTTCCGTAATAGTAGTTAACCTTAGCAACCTCTTTAATAGACTTATATTCACCTAGATGAATCTCTTTAGCATTTATTTTTCCGATCTGGTACTTTTTGATGATTCGATTGTGAAGATCATAATCTTCACCATATACCAATCTAACATCAAATCCTCCTACAGAAAGAAATGACATCTCTTCCTATGAAGCGTACTGCAATGTTCAAATTCATCCGAGTCATACATATCACGTTCGAATTTTCTTACCTTTGCCCAAAAGACTAACAGTTGGATCTGAAGTATTATGAATAAGAACTGGCTGCATAAGTTATTCGATTCCGCCAAATTAACTGCTTCACTAATAATTTGAGGTTCAAGGACAAAATCAGAATCTACCCTGTAAATATATTTTCCTGAGGACTTTTCTACTCCATAATTTATTTGGGAACTGCGTTCTGGACTGAATGTATAAACTGGTATTAGTATAACGTTTTGCAATTTCTAATGTATTGTCTGTCGAATGATTATCAACCACTATAATTTCTATATTTTCATAGTCTTGATTCTTTATGCTGTCCAAACAACTCGACAGTGTTTTTGAAGAGTTTTTAGTTGGAATGATGACAGAGACGAGAGGACTACCTTTCATCAGAATCACCAGATAAAGTATCTTTATAGATATTCCTAGACTGATAATAAGTACATCAAATAAAATTGAGTCATTTGTAATACATACATCCCACATAAGCTGGTCGTAATTAGCATTCATTTCTTCCTTTTATTACTATTGGGAATATCTAAAATTTACATTATTACATATTTTTCTATCTTTAAGAATATTTGTTGTGTACCAATAATATCATAATTTACAACTATTTCGTAATGTCAACATATACATGAAAAATAGTGTTCCTTCTTAATAGATGCAAATGTTCTATTGCAAATCTGACATGAATATGTACAACAATCTGAAGGTCAGTTAAGCATAAATGTATGCCAGGCCTGCTTTAAATGAAAATTGACAAAAGAGGTCTTTGTATCAAAATTAGCAGATAATCCTCAGGAAAAGATTTCATGGTTATTGGAAAAAGTTCGTTTACCACAAGACCTTTCTGACATATGCATTAAACCGAATTTAAATGATTATCGAAAATGGGAATCGGCGTCCACATGTGATCCATATATTATGGATGCACTTTTATCAGTATTAAGAGACCGTTTTCCGAATGCATCTATATCTATCATAGAAAATGACAGTACAAGCGTAAATGCTGATAACATTTTTTCTTATCTTGGGATTAACTCTATAGCAAATAAATACGGATGTGTATGTGTTAACGCTGCAAGGGAATCAGTGGAAATCTGTTCAAATAGATGGTTTACATTTTAAGATGCATGGATATTCCTGAGAGACTAACTAATGCTTTTTTTATTACATTTCCTAAACTGAAATCTCATTCAATTACAAAATTGACATGTGGATTAAAAAATCAGATGGGTCTATTCCGTCCTAAACGCAAGATAATGTATCATCATATTGTAGATGATCTAATCGTAGACTGTAACTTAGCTATGAAGCCAAAATTATCATTAGTGGACGCTAATTTGGTAATGGAAGGCAATTATGGACCAACTTATGGCTCTCCCAGAAAGTTAGGGCTATTAATAGCCAGTAGAGACATTGTGGCAGCCGATTCACTATGTGCAAGTTTCTTTGGATTTAATCCCAAATCAATTTCATATATTAAAAAGGCGGCGAGAAAGTGGTTTGGGAGATATGAAGTTTAAAATAATGTCAGACTTTGATTTTGACATAAGGAAATACAAATTGAAATTTTCAAATGTATTATTTCATCTTATCCGAAAAGGTTCTGCAGGTTTAAAACGATGAATGTTGCTTTAGTTGGAACTGGCACAATAGCTGAAAAAAACCATCTACCAATTCTTTTTTCTATTCCAGGTGTCCACGTCGTAGCAATATGTGATAGCAACGAAAAGAGGCTTTCAAGAGTGGCAGACAAATTTAAGATAAAAAATACTTTTAATGATATAGATAAAATGTTAAATTCTACCGAAGCAGATATTGTTGATATTACGACTCCTGGCTACACGCATTATGAAATTGCAAAAAAGGCCTTAATTTCAGGTATGAATGTATTAGTAGAAAAACCTGCGACGTTAAAAACATCCGAGGCAAAAAATTTAGAAGTTGAATCCAATAAAAGGAATTTGAAGTTAGGAGTTTGTCAAGCTTATCGATATAGTGAGCCCATAATTCAATTCCAAAAGATTCGCGAAAATGGTGGAATTGGGACTATTGACCGAATTATTACAATTCAACGTGGAAGTACAATATTTGGTATGCCGTCATGGTTTTGGAATGAAGATTTAAGCGGTGGCATACTATTTGAACTTGGAATCCATGCCGTGGACCTACAATGTTATTTGATGGGAAATTGGAAAAAAGTCTTGGATGTTAATATTAACTATAATAAAAACCTGAATTTTATTACATCGATCTTGGCTACAGTAAAGTTTGAAGATGGTATTGGGGTGGTTGATCTTAAATGGCTAAGTTCTTCAAGTTTTATGCATCAATATGTCAGTGGTTCTGTGGCTGATTCAATTATAAAGTTTTATCCTGATGGTTTCATATTACAACACGGAGATTTTTCCCCTTTGTCAGAATTCACTGGAGAGCTGAAAACGAATATGGAATTTTGGGTACAGTTCGTTTAGAAAAAGATATTACAAAAAATCAGAACTGCCCCACCGTATTATAATAGAAAATTTTATTAAGTGTGTAAATAATGACAATCAGCCTTTAGTTCCTATATCTAGTATCATTCCAACTACTAGCCTTATTGAAGAAATTTGGCGTAAATCAATGATATTAAGGGAATCTGACAAGAACTAGTTGCATATCGATCTTAATAGTGGTAATTATGTCTAATTGGTTATTTTTTTGTGCTGCTATGAATATATTTGTAATACCATTTCATATTTGAATTTAATTCTTCCTCAGATTTTTTATCTAAAAATGTTTGAATTTTTCCACCTTTGTTATGTAAAAGATATTTATGAAGATAGAAAATATTCATCGCCATAATTGTTTTCCAGCCACCCCTTATAGTTTGTTGATTTATCGAAAAACCAGTTTCGGTAATAAGCCCTACGAGTTTTTCCAATACAAAGTGTCTCTGCCTCCGGAGAAAAAAGTGATCCGGATCCATGATATTATAAATGAAGTGATAGTTGGGAGCAGATAACAAGAACCTTGCTCCTGGATTTAATGTCCTGTGAATCTCTTGAATTGCTTTTCTTTCTGTTTCTTTTTCAATATATTCAATTACTTCCCACATAAATACTAGATCAAAGATTTCGTCTCTTAAAAGGAAGGTAAATACCGATGCTAGAATAAATTCTGAATTTGTACAGTAACTTCTTTGCGTCTTTAAGGCATTTATGTCAACATCTATTCCAACAGATCAGTATCTTATCGATAAGATATGTATAACTTCCTATTCCACAACCTATATCCAATATTCTTTTTGCGTCCTTTCAAGTACTTTTCGCTAAAATTCTGGCTAAATCTTACACGAGGGCTATGTATGTTAGGTCGATCGTCAACTTTGGAATTCCATTTCATCCTAGTACTCTTCACAGAGATAAGGATGAGCCTGTCGGAATTTAAAATTTGTCGAGATAATGCACGGCAAATCATCTTTGAGTATCGAAATAAATTACTAACAGAAAGACCTGGAATACACATTTGAAAGAAAACTCTGATAATAAAATTATCAAAAATTTTCTCGTTAGATTCCTGAATTAATTAAAAGAGCCTTGTAGGGTGTTAGAGCAACTTACTATATCAACATTTAATATATATCTGCAAATGAGTAAACAATATTGATTGTTCTAAGTATAGTTGCCTCTATAATTTTTCTCCTTATTTTGATAACCGTACAACATATGGTACAGGTATACTCCCTAACGCCAATGCCCAAGAAAAATTTGATCCAGTTAATACGCTGAGACAAGAGTCTTTATCCCCTGACATAGGACAGGTGAGCTGGATAAATAACGATGAAGACACACTCACTATTGTCAAAGATGGACCCATAATTAACGATCCAAGCCTAAATGTCGAACGAATAGTTGAAGGCATAAAGTTCC
>CAWIYT010000039.1:0-39973 GCA_963840085.1 uncultured Nitrososphaerales archaeon | reverse complement strand
GGTATCATCAAAAGTATGATTTTTTTATTTAATAGCATTATCTAAAGTTTCTATTTAATAATATTAAAAGATTTTTATAATGATATTAATTGTATTACATTAGCAATTAAGATTTTATAATTACTCATAAAAAAACAACCTAATAAATTTGCCGTTCTTATTGATCCTGCTCTCAGTTTATTTATACTGAATTAATAATCTAAAGATCAGGAGTATGACATATTTTGTTCCTTATATTTTTCTATCTTCTGTAATCATTTAGTATATTTTCATTTTGCCTTAAGATTATTGTTATAAATGTATTAACATTCCAAAGACGAGTAAATTCATACATAAAAAAAATCTCTTCTATATTAGAAGATATAACTAATTTTTATATTATTATATGCAATTTGAATTCCTAATTATAAAAGATATCAAGAACCATTATATATACTATGGAAACAAAAACCTGTCGAGAAAAGATAGAAATTTTATAAATAACTAAAATAAATAACAAAATATTTTACAAAATTGGATATGTTTCGTAATTAGAAGTAAACAGATTAATGTTATTATCGGTATAATACTAACCAAAAAATTTACTTTCACTATGTTATGTTTAGATTTAATAATATTAATTTTATACCAAAATCCATAAATATAATGAAGATAAATATTTAGTTGTATGAGAATACCTGGATTTACTGCTACCGTCTCAATTAACAATCAAATAAAGCATAATAATCATAAAACAATAACAAAGCAAAATTCTTTTTCAAATAACATTATACCTGCTGCTCCTTATTGGGGAGAATTCAAACGAGAAGGTTGTGTATGGTTTTGGAATGGTTATAGAAAATATTCATCTATTCTTTGGGGAGCAACAGGTTCATGGGAGAAACAATGTAAAGAAACTCCTGCATATATAACAAACGCTGATGGCGAGAGAGGAAAATATTTCGCCGATCAATGTAATAATACTGGATTCAATATGTGGGGTGTATTTTATGTGCCTGAATCTTCTTGTTATAGATAATTTCTTAATCCATGAAATTCTTTATAATTTTTAATTTATAATTCAAAATATATTTCAATGTTTATATTATTAATAATGAGCAGATTGAGGCTGCAATAGGTTTCATTTATAGTCAAAGAATAATCGTTGGACAAATTCTTTAAGAATTCAAAAAGATTTAATATCTAAAGGTTACTAAAAATAGAGAATATCATATTCAATAAGTAACCTAAATTCATTATAATTGTGTCTAGTCAACAAAATCATTATCTAAATACCAAGGCTGATGCTTAGAAGATATATAGTAACTAAAAACTCAACGTTACAATTCCTAGTGTTGGAGTTATCCTAAGCCTATATAAATTTTATTCCAAATTAAGAAAAAATTTTTGGAATTGAAGAAGATAATTAAATATTCCTATTAGAAACAAAAACATCAAGAGGATATACAAAATAATTTGGTATTAAATTGTTATTATTTTAAATCTTAAAGTTTATTAAGTTATTTATCATGATATTCTCTATGGCAATTCCAAAATTTACGGCAAATATTTCGCTTAATTTTTTTGAAGCAAAAGAAACCTTCGATTCATATTCTCCAGGAGAATCCCTTAATTCTACAAACAGCCAAAATGAAAGAATTATCCCCTCGGCCCCGTATTGGGGAGACTTTAAACGAGAAGATTGTATTTCTGGAAAGCGAAAGTATTCATCTATTCTCTGGGGTGCAACAGGTTCATGGGAGAAACAATGTAGAGAGACCCCTGCATATATAACAAATACTGATGGAGAAACAAAAAAATATTATGCTGCTGAATGCGATAATCAAGGCTTTAATATGTGGGGAATATTTTATGTACCTGAATCTTCTTGTAAACCTTCAACAGAGACATGTTATTGTAGTCCGGATCCAAGTTTGTCAAAAAGGGAATGTGAGCTAGAATGTTATTCATGGTGCTGTGAAAAAGATGGTATTGGAACCTGCTCAAGTCCTTTGTGTTCCGAATGATAGTGACATCTTTTCACACTTTTAAATCATTTTAGAATCTACTTTTTCCGGTATCGGTTGTTTACATAGTATTACCTTTTTTGTTCCAACAAAAATGAAGATAATAATGATGATCATCATAAAGTAGACCTTTTATACTATTTAAATTTAGATACAAAAGAGAATATAAAGAATTCTTTTGAAGGAACTTCTAATACGATGAAATTTTTTGAATCTTATTTCAATTAAAAATATACTTGCCTTTGCTCAGATTTAACAGAATCAAAAAATGATAAAAGTAATGACAAGGAAAACACCATGGTTACAAGGTATAACATCTATCAGATCTTAACAAATATAAAAATCTATGATGATCATATTGATTTTAAAAATAACATAAATTTATATCTATGAAAAAATTGGATTAGCAATCAAATTTGACAATAAACATTTCTTTTATATTATACGAATAAAATTTTTGCGGCGCGAAAAAATTTTAGTTAATTTTATAGATTTATCTTTATAAAAATCCAAGGGTTAACTTGGTTCACTGTTATTTAAATAATACAGAAGAAGCAGAATCTTAACTCTTGAATATATAAATAAATTGACCTTATTTCTATTTAGTAATCTGTTCTATTAACAGTAATAAATCAGAATATGTGAATATATAAAACCTTGATATTAAATTCTCAGATTAATAAAAACTACGACAAATTATTCAACTTCATAAAAATTTATTAACCACAAATTTCTTTGTTCTTTGTATTATGTCTGAGATTATTGGAAAAGAAAATGAAAGTTCTCAAAATACTATTCAATCTAACAGTACAAATGAAAATGATTTAATAAAAAATCATTCAAAATTTATTCCACAAGAAATGGTGGATAAACCATGTGGTTGTGGAGGAAAAGGAAACTGTTCTTGTGGTACAGAACATAATAATATGCAGAAGGAAAAATCATTTATTTATGCAGTAGGAAGAATACAAGCTAAATTTTCGTCTCCAGGAATAGAAAAAGAGTATATCAGGCAATAGGAAGAACAGATAGTGCTGGACAAACCGATTATGAAGCTATGAGAGCATCTCTTTCTAAAAAAGAAAACAGATACTTGGCCCGACAAATGTGTTGGATATTGACCATAGAAGGAATTGAAGCCTATATATTAATCCCTCGAGATCCTGCAGATCTTGATCTTTTAATAGATTCTATTCGTGCTCCACCAAGAGGAGGCGATGTTGATGTTGTAGTAGGTACACGAGGACCAATAGCTCCTCCAGAAATGTGTAATGGTCTTTTGCTGCCTATAGTTATATTTGAACAGATATATTCATTTGATGTAGATACTCTGATGAAAGCACTACCAAAATCAGGAGGAGGAGAGAAGGCAAAAGGAGAAAAGTATACGACAAATTCTGAAGGTGAATTTTACAAGATAATGCAGATGGCAGACAATTTTGGTGCTACAGATGAACATCGAGCTCTAAACTATTTGGTAGTTCGATATCCAGGATACTATGAGAAAACAGCACAAATGTATGAACAAGAATCTTCATTAACTAATATTGAAGTACGTCCCTCTAGACTCTCAGCAGCTACAAGAAAAATAATGGATTGTATATTTACCTATAAGAATCGTAAAACTGATGTTGATGAAAAATACTTTTGTAGAGTAGATACTACTGAAATGTTCCCCTTCTTAGTTACAAAAATGTCATATTTTTATGATAGATAGAAAGAAATAATGTATTAACAATAACGATAAAAATTACACAATTTTTTATTGAAATATTAAAGAAGATATAATAATGGATCCACTAGACTTAATAAAGCTACATCAGTTAATGAACATAAGTAAAGGCCATAATGACATTAAGATAGGAGTAATAGATGGTCCAGTAGATTTTAATCATCCACAATTAAAAAATTCAAAGATAAGAACTATTTCAGATTCTCAATATATACAATGTAAAAATGCTGATAGTATTGCATGTATGCATGGAACATTTATAGTTGGAATATTGTCTGGTGTTAGAAATTCTATTTCCCCAGCTATATGTCCAGACTGTCAAATCTTATTGAGACCAATTTTCAAAGATGCATCGTCATTGTCGTTAATAAGTAACCAGAAAGATGCTAATCTTCCAATAAGTAGCCCCAAAGAATTAGCAAATGCAATTATTGAAACTATAAATGCTGGCGCAAAAATAATCAATCTAAGTATAGGTATTTCCATATCTTCACTTGTCACTTACTATGAACTTCAACAAGCATATGAGTATGCATTGCGAAATAATGTTATTATTGTAGCAGCAGCTGGAAATCAAGGGAGCATTGGGTATGCATCCACTTTATATCATCCATGGGTAATTCCAGTTGCATCATGCGATGAGCATGGTAAAATTTCTGTTATTTCAAATCTTGGCTCATTAATTGCTAGGCGAGGTGTGATGGCTCCGGGAATAAAAATACAAAGTATAGTGCCAAATAATGGATATACTCAAATGAGTGGAACAAGTTTTGCAGCTTCATTTGTAACTGGAACTGTTGCTCTTCTTTGGTCAATTTTTAACAACGCAACCAGTAGTGATATAATAACTTCTATAATAAATGTGGGTCCAAATAGTAATAGTAATAATAAGCGAAGATCATTAATTCCGCCATTGGTTGATGCAGAATTAGCTTATAAAAAATTATATAAAATTTTTCATTGATATCAAAAAAATAGTTAATTCTTATTCTAATAGACATATTAAGAAAATAAAAACTATAAAAGTTATTCTTTTGATATTTGTTTGAAAAATTTGGTTAGGAAGTAATTATAGAGATGAATATAAGGTATCTTGCGCACAGTCACAAGTACACTTAAGTCAGTTCATATACTAAAAAAGTATGTTCGTCTGATCTAAATCCTATAAAGGAGCAAATAGAATATGAAAAAGAGGGAACTTGCAATGTGAAAGAAGATTATAGTATAACTATCAATATAATACACCGTGAAAGTTACATTATAATAGTTGGATCATGATACTACAAGAAATTTCCACGACCTAATCGACCACTATAGTTAAATAAATACTACAGAGTTAACAAATATGGAACCATACAATAGTAGACTTCCCAATTTTACTGCTGAGGCATCATTATGGAGCTCTAAAAATGCCAGAGATGATCTTGTATATATTCCAAAGAATTACCCTATGCAAGACTTAAAAGTTATACTCATGGCTGAGAAACATGTCGATCCTAGTACATGGTGTGATGAGGAAACTCCATGTGATCCTGTTACACATACAAGAACAACTTGCAGATGGAGGGACGATCTTCAAGATTGTATATGTTCAATCTTTTCCTGTACACCAAACTGCCACTGTTACGACCATGACATGCGTATCTTAAGTCATACAGAAGGTACTTGTCTACGTTTATGCTATTCATGGTGTTGTTCTGATTCCGAAACAGGAATATTGACATGTAAAAAACCAACTATTCCCTGCAAATAGTTTATGCCATCACTACTACTATTACTACAAGTATCAGGATATTTTTCTATTCTGTCGGGAACATTGGATTCATGTGAAAAACGATATAAAGAAACTTTTGCATATATAACAAATATTGATGGAGAGAGGAAAATATTATGCTAGTCAATGTATTAGGTAATACCTAAAGATCTGAAACAGTTTTTACAAGCATTTTTGACATAATTGGATACAAATCCATATGTCGGTTATTAAATCTGAATTCAATCTCCTTTAGATATAAATGAAAATATTGTCTAGGTACACCTCGATAAATATACAGCCATGTCTTGGCATAACTCCAGAATCCTTCTATTCCATTAATATGAGTATCTTCTCTTACATATTCCTTGTTACCATGAGAAATCGAGTTATGTTTTCCAATTAAACTCAATGTTGCATAAGCAGTATGATCATCTGTATAATATAGTGATCTTTTTCTTGTGTGCTGTTGTATCAGAGGAATCAATGTTTCATGTTTTCTGTCAGACACTGGAAATGTAATAACAATTCCATTCCTTTTGTAGATACCGAAAACTAGATTTTTGTGCTCAATAGAACCCCATCCACGCTTCCCTCCTTTATGATGACCTCCAAATAATGCCTCATCAATTTCTATTTCTCCAGATAGTTTCAGATTCTGTATTTCCAGTATAAGCGAATCATAGATTGCTTGCCTGAATATTCTAAATGTACGTTCAATTGTTGCTAAATTAATAGATATATACCATCGTATTCTGTAAGCAGGAACACCAAGTACAAATAGATATAACAAATGAGATATAATATCAAACGAGATTTTTAACCTTGCCAAATAGGTACATGTGAAATCACTAAAAACATACCTACACCGTTTACATGAATATCTCCTCCTTCTTTTCTCACATGATGATAAATGATTTATGTACCTGTAGTTACATCTAGGACATTTTCTTTTTCCACTCCATCTACCCTGCTGAAAATATAACCTACTTTTCTGACTGTTTGTAGCCAATTCTAATGGATTGATCTCACGCACAAACCACGCATAAGATAACAATCATTATTATGTACTTTTTGTTTCAAATGTTTAGGTATTACCTTATTTTAATAGACATGGTAGAAAAATTGTATCTCCTCGGGAAATTAATATGGATATAGAGTAGATCTATTGCGTAATTAGTAACCATGTAAAATATTACATATCTGATCTAAGATAAAAGAGAATAATGTTATTAAATTTATAAAATTTATAAAAATTAATTTAATTTTCAGAATATTTTGATTCCTTCCTAATTACGCAAAAGATCTAGTATAGACCTCAACAAACAACAAATAAATAAGAAAATTAATATAAATCATTCTTAAAATTTAAGATGCTTATTTGACCTAAATCTATTTCCTGCTTTTGATTTTATATCATATACATAGAATTACACATAGAGACAAAAAAATTGTATCCATAATATATATAATAGATTAAATTTCTCTTTTATATTGTCCATAAATAGGAAATTTTATATCTCGACATAATTATAATAGTCACTTGTAAATAATTTTTTATACTTTAATCTAAATACAAATTAACTGGTCTCACTTTATCGAAGGGTTCAAATCAACTGAACCTCTTAGATATAATTTACATATTAACTGCTTTTTTTCTAGTTCTTGAATCGTTTATCAATTTGATAATCATATTATTGCCATTGAATTCTATATAACTTCTTCATTGTTCTATATGGATGGATGAACCCGAGAAAACTGCGGGCCCATCTGGAGTGGAATCGTCCATATAGTATAATCATTGCCCGAGAATGGACATTGCCTTATTAAACTCTTCATCGCCAAACAAATTTGTATGACAATCATCTGTATGACCAAGTGAGTTAAATTCTCCTGATTCAACACTCTTTACTGGTACCATTCCATCATTAGGCTCGCCAATCTCTCTACTTCCCTCTATTTGATAATTAACCATTGCTACTGCATCTATACAATCATTATCAACAGGTGTCCAAACAGGTATCCCAAAAGGCGGCATAGGAATTGGCAACCCACCATCGAAAATAGCTTTCCAGTCTCCAGCAATAGTATAATATTTAGTATGTATATTCTTTCCTGCTATGATAGCTGTTGATTCTCCCTTCTTCAAATCATTTATAGCTTCATCTTGATATGGCCAACAAATATTATTAGCTAATATGAATCTCCTCAGGAGTTCTATCGTCTGCTCTCGGAGAACCTGCATTTGGGGTTCCAATCATTATTAGATTTGCAACATCGTCAATAGAAGGATTATTAGCCAAATATTCTCTAGCATCTAATCCACCTTTGCTATGAGCAACTATGTTTATCTTGTCTGAGTGAGCTCTTGTTTTGAATTTTTCAACTATAGTTTTCAATTGTTCCGCATGATCTGCAGCACTTCCACATT
This sequence comes from uncultured Nitrososphaerales archaeon, assembly GCA_963840085.1. GTDB lineage: Archaea > Thermoproteota > Nitrososphaeria > Nitrososphaerales > Nitrososphaeraceae > TH1177. The sequence continues at coordinate 32,051 of CAWIYT010000039.1, read as the reverse complement.
TATCATTTCCACTAAATTTTACTGCTTCTGCATGAATACCCGCTTTTTCAAGATCTTCTACCCAATTTTTCAATCCTGATGTCCATACTGATTCATCATTCAAATAACCATGTATCAAAAGTACTGGAAGTAGTTGTTGGCCATTTGCTGTTGGAAAAAAAATTGAGCTAGCGATTACAGTTAATAATAATACGGTTATAGCAGATAACGTTGTATATTTTTCTTTCATGCTCTTATAAAAATAAAGATACTTTTATACATATTGGTAATTTTGGCTCTGTAGAAAGCATCATAGCTAACTACTTTCTATATTACAATATTGAGCAAACAGTCCAAATATGTTAAAAGTTATGTAAACAAACACATGAATTCATTATGTAAACTATCTCTAGTTATATTGCCATGAGAGTTATTGTAGTTACATGTCCAATCGGATACTGCTTTTCCAATATCAGATTCATTTCTAAATGTAGAATTATTGATTGCTTTTCTCTGTAACTACATCCATCTAACCTCTATACCAATTAGCCTATATTTTCTAATTCTATTTACTTATAATATCATATAAGCAGGAAAAAATATTTGCTATCGTGTTTAATATATGCAATGTTAAAGTACTTTAAAGTATTCCAAAAGCGATTTGATTAGAAAATATATGCTAAGTGGTATAGGTGTTATCCAGCTTTAAGCTTGGCTGAAACATTTGTCAATAAGAGCGAATTTCTTTATGAATTAATTTTCATAATTATATTTTTTTCTAAATCTTCAGATATACGTTTAGCTATATGTTCGATTAGATCTGAATAACCACAACAATCTACAGTACTTTTAGAAAAGAGATTGGAAACATATCTGTCTTTTGGGCAACCTCCATTACAAATAGATTTCCATTTACAATTTATCTCTGATATTTGTTCTTTGTTTTTCTTTTTAAGATCTAGTAATTTACTATTTGAAATTATTGAATCTAAACTATCGTTTATAACATTTCCTATCTTGTAATCTGAATCATTCATAAACTCATCACAGTGGTATATATCTCCATTAAAATTTATATCAAAATATTTTCCAATACAATTACCAGCTAACAAGCAACTATTATGTTTCCCTCCAAGAAGAGCCATTATGATGGACATAAATTCTCGTATATGGAAATTCGGATCATCAAGATCATACCAGATATCAAAAATTTGGTTAACAAAATTTGAATGTTTTTTTCTTTCCATAAAATCTGAAGCGCCTTTGATTAGAACTGGACGTAAACATAATAAATGAATATTTTTCAGGTGGTGTTAAGTTAATGACTTGTATCACCTCCTACAAGATACATCAATAAGCTAAATTTTAGATGAGATCTCATGATACCATTGTGCATGAATACAAATAATTGAATCCAATTGTAGACATGTGACAGATTACAGTCCAATTTCCTGCAAGGATAACAATCATCGAATTGTTCTGTTCTATCCTTTACATATTCAATGGCTCTTTCAATTATGCTCTTTTCATAAGGTGAATGTAACCGATGTTCTAATCTCAAAGAAGTACAGGCTTCAAGATACCAACTACCACCATCTGAATATACCATATGTCTACCATATTTTTCAACTAACGAATATAGAAAGTGTTCAGTAACAAGCATGTTTCTATGTCTTGTAATGTAAACACCAAGTACAACTCTATGTACTGGTTCAACTGCAACCCATAACCATGCTTTTGTATCTCCGATTTGTATCATTGTTTCATCTATCAGAAATGCAGATACTCTTTTACATGGATAGATTTGTTTGGGATTGAACTTTTGTACCCATTCCCAGATAGCAACATGACTTCTTTGTACAAATGGTTCTATTGCTCTTGATACATTACGAAAACTTAACCCCAGAAAATACAAATATAATCCATACATAACTATTTCACTGGATGTCCTCTCACGTTCAGATGATAAACTCAATAGAATATGAGAGGATATTCCCAGCTATAGCCTTTTTTTTGCTTAACTTAACAGGACCTGATCATAAACTTTATGACCTCAGCACAGCATAGATAGGGGATTTCAACTAGTGTGTCCAGTACAGAGATATAAGAATACTTCTCTTGACAAGATAAAACTGATAGAATTTTATAAATCTGAAGTAGGACAGGCTATTTACTCTCTCAGAAGTATATCAATTGAACCATTGATAGAACATATCAAATCAGTGTTCAGGGTATATTCGTTACCTGTACGAGGATATGCCAAGACTTGTGCGATAGTACTATTGTCAGTACTACTTTACCAGATACTTGTCTATTATAACTGTAAGATAGACAAAGATAGTCCCAAAACAATCAAATATATGCTAGAAACATAACGACTGAAATCATCCTACTATTTTTAGCATCATAAAATTTGTTTATTGAATTATGACCCAGTCTCATTTAATTATGAAACGTTAATATCATTTAAATTTATAATAACCGAGCTTATTCAATCGCACCAATTACAAAATACAAGATACTTATAATTACAATAAGTTATTTATTTTTGATATACTTTATAATTTTTATAAAAAAATTATAATATATGCCAAAAAATTTATAAGATACTTTTCTCCAAAGCTGAAGGTAATACTGTCCTACTGGGCTTTAGTTAAGCAAAATTAAGCAAGTAAATTGAAAAAATCTTTAAAAATGAGCATAGAACAAAATAAAAGGTGAATGTATGACTACTTTAATTCATAAGTTAACAGTTCTTCATAGCTAAATCTATTCTGTTAAATTAATAGTGCTGTTGAATGGTTTAATAGTAAATATGAATAAGATAGATCTATGTGATTGAAGTTACAGATAAGTAATCATCACAACAATGTCTATCGCTATAATCGGGTAATAAATTCTCGCTTTCTACATAAAAATCTTGAAAATAAATTTCTAATTTATAGGATTTAATATTTTCACAGTCATTAAATTCAATATAATCTTCTTCTCTAGGCTTTATTTCAATCCTTTTTAACACTTCATCATCTGCTCCTTCATGGTATCGGCATTTTCCAACTAGTCCATAAATAGTATATTCAGAATCATTATATAGATATACTGTATAAATATAATTATTTCGTTTTCTTATTTTAAATAGTTTTACTTCTTTGAAGTATTTCTTGGAAGTTTCTAAATTAAATTCCGATAATTTTTTCCTAAGATCAGTCATACGTTATAGGATATATTTATACTTAAAAATATTTATTTATAGAGACATGTAATGCATTAAAATTGAAACACTTTTTGCATTCCTCATCAGTAGAGGAAATTTTTATCGAAAGAGTAATTCAATATTTTAAGGAGAGAACAGCATGTTTTGATGTTTACTATCCTTGTTTAAAGCAAGAGGATAGAGATGTATCCAAGACCATGTATATAATTGGATAGAACTATTTGTATCGATGTAATAATAGTACAGTAGTAAAAAATAAAATTCCTGTTCTAACAACAATGAAAGAGATAAGAATCTCGTAAGTTAACTAAGCCATATTGGCTATGTGAAATTATCGATTACACTCCAATTTTAGCTATCATGACAAAATATTTCGAGGATCAAAAGAAATTGCTCGATGCTGAACTTAAGGATAAAGATGATGACCTTCCAGAAAAATATGCACAATACTTTCAAGCTATTTTTTGGATCTTATATCTGAGGAGATCCCTGGAACTGGATCAAGTTTGGAGATCCGGAGTTTGAGGAACTTGATTCGGATCGATATGATAAAGTGGAACGAATCCCAGGAGACAAGTTTAAAATATATCTGGAGGAAGAATTTAGGATTGTGCCTGGCATTGTCCGAGGAAAAAGCGGGGTTAAATTCGAACATTCTGTTAATCTAGAACTAATTACTCCCAAAATAAAGTTAAATATTCCACGGAATTTGTTTATCTATTTGACTAGTAATTTTTATAAGGATTTCGGTAATGTATCCTTATATGAACAAGCCATAATAGACAAACAAAATGCCCTACGGGATAAACGGGGCCTAAAAAACATGGCTTTGGAATAGATGTACCTGAACCTCTAACTAGAGAACAAGTCTCAGGCATAGAAGACAAAAGTTTATTCCGAATCGGTAACATCTCTTCTCCTTACGTGGATCCCAGAGAAGACTCGGGTATACTATTACTTGAGTGGTTTGTTAAAATCAATGAGAACCTGAAAAAAAGTAAAGATGAACTAGTAAAAATACTCGAATCTAAATATCGTGATGGTGTTTCCCAGCATAACTTTTACATTACCTTCACATTAATATAACCACATTTAAACATCGTTATGATCTTAAACTGACATACAATTGTTAATTGGCTAATGATCTGCAACGTCTTTCCAATTTATAACATTCCACCAAGCAGAAATATAGTCATGTCTCTTATTTTAATATTTGAGATTAGTATCTATGTTCCCATACATTGCATCCCAAGAGTGGTATTAAACTAAACAAATACAACCAAGGAATTCTACTCACAGAATCAATTTTAATTAATAATGTTCCATACTTTATACAAATGATTGGCAACATATCCAATTAAAATACTCAAATGTATAATCAATATTTACCTTCCATATAGACTTAAGTATAATTCAATTTTGTATATTTTTTATGAATTTATTAATATGCCAATCTAAAGATATTTTTTGAAGGCTAATTTTGTCCTCTATATTAATATATTTATAAGTTTATACTAAAATATACTTAAAACTAAATTTATGACATCAACTGATTTCGTTTTAATACCTGAAACTCCTATAAATATGTCTTTGATATATATCCTTTTTTAGCAGATAATAAGATAATCTGATTTATACAGATTTTAAGTATATATAGAAATATAAAAATAAAATAAAAAAATATTCTAAAACTATAGAGATCCATCGATTTAACTGGTCCCACTTTATCAAAGGGTTCAAATCCCACTGAACCCTAATAACGAAAAAACCTAACATCATACTTATCATTTATAAAAAAAATTATTTTATATATATTAACGGAACTCTTTAGTCCATTCCTCTTTGATAATATGATCAGTAAATTCTTTAGTTTAAAATTTGTAATTACAATATATACAATTCTATTATGTAAATCAGGATAGTTACTAATTGTATTCTGTTTATTATTATTGTTATTGTTATTATCTTTAATTATAATTTATTAATATTAAAGAAATATTAGAAAAATATATTCTATCTATACAAAAGAAACAATAATAAAAAAATATATTATATATTATAGGTAGCGCTGCATTGCTGCATGTGCTGCTCTATCATTCTGATTTTTGGTCCTAAGATTCTACAGGTATTTTAGATGGCTGTTTTAGTTAGACGTTTTAAAGAAATGATGATTTAAATCTCTAATACCAATCTATTACTTTAATAGTGATTAATATAACAGGATCTATGAAATTCTGTAGTAATTCTACAAATACATTTATTTATAAAACAAATCTTCTATTGGAAACATCAATTTCCAATAGTCATGCTTGTTTTATTTTGAATTAAATAAACTAATCAAAATCTGTATTTCCTTGTTAATATTAAAGCTGTATTTCCTTGTTAATATTAAAGGACATGGTTGTTCATTTGAAAGAAGCATTAGTGATAGATATCAAAAAAATATTAATCAGTTTAGATTATGATATATTATTAATCGTAGATAGAGAAGGATTATATTTCTTTGCAATTTTACTCAATGAGCTTGCGAAATGTTTCATAGATATTTCTAGTTGTTCTTCTTTTTTATCATTGTCGTATTTTTCTTTCATTCCCGATGGATGTTTGGTATTAGTAGTATCTTTTTATTTAGTAGATTTTTGTTCTTTAGCTATAATATGTTCTCTTACTGCGGCAATAGCTGCAGCATTAACTAAGGCTTCTATCTCTGCACCAGTATATTGATCTGTTAAATCTACTAATTTATCTATATTAACATCTGCACCCAAAGGTTTCTTTTTTAAGTGTATTTGCAAAATTTGTTTTCGAGCATCTTTATCAGGTATTGATATTTCCAAAAGGCGATCAAATCTTCCAGGTCTTAATAGTGTTTCATCAATAATATCAGGTCTATTAGTAGCACCTATAATGACTACTCCTTTGAGATCTTCCAAGCCATCTAGCTCAGTCAACATTTGACTAACCAATCTTTCTGTTACATGCGAATCTCCTCCATTCGTTCCTGACCTTCTTGGGGCAATAGCGTCTATTTCATCAAAAAATATTACACACGGTGCTGCCTGTCTTGCTTTTCTAAATACCTCACGAATTCCTTTTTCAGATTCACCTACCCATTTTGATAATAGCTCTGGACCTTTTATACTAATAAAATTTGATTCAGATGTTGATGCCACGGCTTTAGCTAATAGCGTTTTGCCTGTGCCAGGTGGTCCGTACAATAATATTCCCTTAGGTGGTTTTATGTCTGCCTTGCTAAAAAGATCTGCATGTTTAAGTGGCCATTCTATTGCTTCTTTTAATTCTTCTTTAACATTATTTAATCCTCCGACATCTTTCCAATCTATATTTGGCTTTTGTACTAAAACTTCCCTCATTGCCGATGGATGAACATCTTTTAGCGCATCATCAAAATCTTGGTTAGTTACTTTGATTTTGTTTAATACATTTGCTGGAATTTTTGTTTCTTTTAAGTTTATTTCAGGTATAATCCTTCGTAACGATCTCATTGCCGCTTCTTTTGCCACCATTTCCAAGTCTGCTCCAACGAATCCATGAGTAACTTTGGCATAAGATTTTAGGTCTATATCCTGTTCCAATGGCATTCCTCTGGTATGAATCTGAAGAATGTCATAACGTCCCTCTTCATCTGGAATACCTATTTCTATTTCTCTATCAAACCTACCTGGACGTCTCAATGCAGGATCAATTGCATTTGGTCTATTTGTAGCAGCAATTACAACAACTTTACCTCTTGCCTTGAGTCCATCCATTAAAGTCAAAAGTTGAGAAACTATTCTTTTCTCAACATCACCGGATACCTCATCTCTTTTTGGTGCTATTGAATCAATTTCATCTATAAATATAATACTAGGTGTATTTTCTTGTGCTTGGTTGAATATTTCTCGTAATTTTTCTTCGCTTTCTCCATAAAATTTACTCATTATTTCTGGTCCACCAATTGAATAGAAATTAGCGTTTGTCTCATTAGCAACTGCTTTTGCAAGCAAGGTTTTCCCAGTTCCCGGGGGACCATGTAATAGAACACCTTTTGGCGCCTCTATTCCAATTTTATCAAAGAGCTCTGGATGTCTTAATGGAAGTTCAATCATTTCTCGTACTTTTTGTACTTCATTTTTGATTCCTCCAACATCCTCATATGTGACTCTATCAATCTTTTTATTTTGAACTGATATATCTGATTTAGATCCAATTTTGAATTTAGTATTTGAATTTATTAGTAATGCTTTATTTTGTGGTTTTGTGGATACTATTATGAAACCTATACGTCTTCCCATTATATTAAAAAGTAGTACATCATCTTTGGCAATTACTCTTCCATCTAATTTCTCAGAAAAGTAGTCCTCCAATCCAACTACATTAAGATCCTCGAGAGGAGACATTATAATTTCCTTTGCATTTTCAACATTGACCTTTTGTACATTTACCTGATCGTCTATTCCAATTGAAATATTTTCTCTAGTATATCCATCTAGTCTAATTAATCCTTTACCGTAATCGTTTGGATTACTGGACCAGAGTAAAACATAACTTTTTTTAGATGAAGTCTCATTGGTAAGCTCTAAAACATCACCTGTTGCAAGATCATACTCTTCAATAATCTTGGGATCAATAAGTGCTACTCCTCGTCCTACAAATTTAGAAAAGGTTTCTGCAACTTTTAATGTAAATTTATTATCAGTATTATGATAATTATTCAATTTAAATCACTACTCCTTGTTATTAATAGCAATGTTAACAAAAATAAAGAATTTATAATTTATTCAACCTTTATCTCTTTAGCTTTGGGTTTGGGTTGTTCTTTTGCTTTAATTTTTAATTCCAATATTCCATTTGTGTATGTAGCTTTGGCTGACATATCATCTAATTCTATATCGAATGGAATCTTTGAAAGATATTTTTTATCTCCATGTTCTGCCCTTATCGTAACAGTCTGTTCTGAAATACTTACTTTGATATCTTCCTTAGTTACTCCTGGCATTTCAGCTGTAATTATATATGTATTTTCTTTATCATTGAAATTAGTATCAACCAATGGGTTCCTAATTCCACTTTGTTCTACTAATCCTTTCATCGTAGGTCTAACATTTCCAAATTCCTTAACTTGAGGTCTTCCATTAGGTCCTACAGTAATTTGATATCCATAATAATATGGAAAATTACCTTTTAATGGCTGAATGTCTCCTTCTCTCACAGTTCTAAACATCCTGTTTAACATTTCTTCTGCTGTTGCAAATTCTCTATCCAAGTCATCAAATAATCTTCTAAAACTAAATGGTTCTTTCCACATTTTAATCACCTTACATTATGTAATGATTATGACATTTATAAATTTTTCTGACATCCAATTTTTAAAATGACAATTCTAAAATTTTAAAATAATCCATATCTATTGATAGTAGAAGTTTTTTAATCAAAGATATAAGGAAAATGAGATTGAGATAAATTTTTTTTGTTACGTATTATGAGATGCTCATCATAAAAAAAATAATTTTCAACAATAATAACTGAAGCTAGTTATTGCGGTCTTAAAGCCTCTATTGGAAGTGTTTTTGATGCTTTTAGAGAAGGTAATAGACCAGCAACAGTACTTAAAAGTACAGAAATTATCCATACTACTAAAAGATTACTAGCTAAATATATTGGTGTAATTGGCTGGTCGTTTTCGTTTTGAGATGCAAGTGAAGATAAAATATATCCACCGCCAATTCCTATTAAAATTCCAAAGGTGGCTCCAATTACTCCAATAAGAAAAGATTCAGTTAAAAAAAAAGCCAAAATATCCATATTCTTTGCACCCAATGCTTTTAATGTTCCTATCTCCCTAGTTCGTTCAACTACTGATGTGTACAAAGTTGTGACTGTCCCTACAGCGCCAACAACCAATGAAATTATAGCTATAGTCAAAAGAAATGAACTAATTCCAGAGGTAAATTCTCTTATTGTCTCTAATATAGCTTCAACTGTAGTTATTCCTATATTGTTCCCATAAAGTGATCTTATTTCTTCTTCGACCAAAGATACTAAATCGCTAGATTGCGCTACTACGATTAATGAATCATATTTATTTGCTTTTTGAAATAATGAGTTACCTGTAACAGTATTAAAAACAACAGCATTATCGACAGTTGGATTACCTGTGCGTTTCATGATTGCAGAAACAACAAAACTCTTTGTTTCTTTTTTCTCCTTTGCAGTAGTTGGATCTATATATGAGTACTCTGCTCTAACACTTTCACCTAAAGTTAAGAATTGGTTTTCTTCACCTGGAGGTAAGGCCACATCACTAGGTATTATTATAGCATTTGGATCAGAGGGTCTAATCGATGAGCCTTCTTCAAATTCTAATGTTGGAGAAACTACTAACAGTTTAGATGGATCAATTGCAAATGAATTAGTAGTTCTTGATTCACCTTGAGATATCAGAGTTATTTCAGCATGAAATGACGGAATAACTTCTTTTACAAAAGGTAAAGAATGAATTCTGCTCATCACTGCTGAATTTAAAACTATTTTCGGAGCAGGCGGTGGACCACTTGCTATTCCGCCCGTGTTAGGATTTTGTTGAGCACTATTAATAAATAATATATTTGGAGCGAGATTTTCAAATTGTTTATTAAAAAAAAATGTAAAACCTGTACCTAAACCACTTACTGCAACTAGCAGGGCACTACCTACCATTACCATCAATATAGTTAGAATAGACCTAATTTTTCTATCTCTTAGTGCTTCAAATGCAAATAGAAAGATTTCTTTAATCTGCATCATTTCTCATTATCTTTTTCAGTATCAAAAAGTGTTGATGTATTCTCAAACAAAGAATTATCTTTACTTTTCATTTCATCATTTTCTTTTCCGATTCCAAATTTAAATGATGATGATTTTTTTCGTCTTTTAGCATAGAATATTCCTATAATTGTTGCTGCTGTTATTATTATTGCTATAACTATTATAAGCATAATATAATTTTTAGTTATAACATCAATAATTCCAAATGATTGGCTTTCACTTTCACTTTCTTTTGGTAAATTAACATCTGCTGTTCCATTTATGACTGCATGATGAATCTGTCTTAAGTCATCGCTATAAGTTACATTTAAAGTGAATGAATATTTTCCTGGTATTGCGTTAGCATTTAAATCAATTGGTATGCTAAAAGGTAATGGAGAATTAGCATCTAGATTGCCAAGATATTGTTCTTGTGGTCTAGACAGAAGAATAGCGTTACCTTTATGACTGTTATTATCACTGTTATTGTTATTATTTATTAAATTTGAAATCGGTTTCAAATTTAATAAATCTACCTTTGTAAATAATGCTCGTATATTCCCTTCATTTAGCAAATTACCACTAAAATTAGGTATATCTCCAACTTTTCGTATTTCAAAATCATGTCCAGTAATTCTTATTTTTCCTTCTATATATGCTCCGAGAAATAACGATTCTTTTTTTAGTTCTTGATTAGAAATATAATCAATACTAATAGAAAATTCTACCGGAGTATTTGCTATCTGCTCAGCAGCAAATATTTTAGTATCTAGATCATAATACGATTGTGGATTCATAGAATCAAAGGTCCATCTAGAATTACCTAAAATCTCTATTGATTCTTTTGGTGAAACATTCAAATTAACTACAAGATCTGTTAGCGGATTCGAAAAATTTTTTGCATTGTTTTTAATTCTGAATTTTAAATCTTCTATAGTTCCAGCAGTAAGTATTACAGCATTATTATTATTATTAGTTATTTGATTCAAATATAGGAACATTTTCAAATATTGGAATAACATTGAAATTAGAAGCTTCGGGCATAGGAGAGACAATAATACCAATAGATGACTCAAATTCTTGCTTGTTACCATACGAATCACCGTATGCCAATCCTAGGATTAAATTTTGAACAGATTCTTCCGCAGAATTTGCTATATATATAACTGGTTTAATTATGACCGAAGAGCCAGGTGGCATCGTACCTATATTAAATGTTCTATTTCCTGTATTTACAGCGGGTATGAAGGAAGAAGGCAACATATTAGTTTGGCTATCACTTACATTTGTTGGTTTTTCAAATCCTTTTATTGTTGCTATAACGCCACTAGCATAAGAGCTTCCTTTATTTCTTATAACCAAATTTATCTCATGATATTGTCCTGCAATTAATTGTGTCTCTTTATTATTTTTCACTAAAGATGCATCTAGAATTACTTTTCCAGGTATATCAAATTCAATAGGAATAACTGAAGTAATTTTTCCCTTTTCAAGTACTTTAGAGTATACTATTTTTAAAGAAGAATTGTATTGTCCAATATAAGTATCATTTAATATATTAATATCAAAAAATAATGTAAAAAGATCTCCAGCTCGGTACTATTGAATTGTGACTGGCAGTTGAAATATTATTAAAATTTATTATTCTCTTGGATGTATTATTTGTATTTGGTTTAATAATATGTACATCTGCTGCATCTTGAAAACCTTTTGGAAGAGTTAAAAATCCTTTTACGGCAGTTATATCAGTTCTCGCTGTATTAACTAGCTCTATAGCAAGAGTAGAAATACCCTCTCCAGGTTCAACTTCTTTTTCTATTTTTTTAGTAATATCTGTAGTTGTTGAAGATTCTATTTGATCAGAAGATGCAGTGGAAACTGATTGTGAGCTCTCAGTCCAATACGATTGTTGAAATTCAATATCTTTTTCTTCTAATTGTGCATAAACAGTAACAATACTTTTTAGATTTGGAAGAGAAAATATAGATAATGCTATTACAGTTAAAATTAAAATAAAATACTTAAAAAGATTGACTTGCTTTCTCAATAGTTTTGGATTTAATATAAAGTAATTGATATTTTTATATATTTTTTTATTTTGCATGCTTATTATCAATTATTGTTGAAAATTTCCTTTTCTATCATTCCATCTTTAAGAAAAATCATCTTGTCGGTTTTTCCAGCTAATTCATGATTATGTGTTACCATTATTATTGTTCTTTGAAAATGTGATGATAGTTTTCTAAGTAAATTAAAAACTTCATTGCCTGTTTTTGTATCTAAGTTGCCAGTAGGTTCATCTGCAAGAATTATAAAGGGATTGTTAAATAGAGCTCTTGCTATGGCAACTCTTTGTTGCTGTCCACCACTTAGACTAGAAGTTTTAATATATGCTTTTTCTTTTATTCCCAAAAGATCAAGAAGTATCAATGCTCGTCTTTTTCTTTCTTTAGACTTCATACCATTAAGTAACCCTGACATCTCTACATTTTTTATTACTGTAGTTCTATAGATTAAATTGTAGGACTGAAAAATAAATCCTATTAGATTATTCCTTAGATATGCTAATTCCGATTCATTTGCTGAAAATAAATCAATGTTATTAATGAATACTTTCCCTGAGGTTGGTTTATCAAGAGCACCTAATATATTCAATAAGGTAGATTTTCCACTACCTGAAGGTCCAATTATTGATACAAATTCACCTTTATTTATTGTAAAATTGATTTTTTTTAAAGCAGTATATGCTCCTGCAGGAGTAAAAAAAACTTTTGAAACATCTTGTACCCTTAATATTACATATGATGTATTCTCATTTGATTTTTTATTATTATTATTATTATTATTTATATTATTATTTTTATTATAGGTATCCTCTTTTATTTTAATGTGTATTTGTTTATTTGTATTAATATCTTTATTTCTATTTAAATTATTATTATTAAAGATAGGATACAAATTTTTAATTTTATTTAAATTATCTAGCATATGATTTTATGTCTATTATTTAGATTGAAAAGTCTCTTCACAATTACTTGCCCTATCATCGCCCTCTTCTAAATTAAAGTCAATTATGACATCGATTCCATCACCGCAATCAAAATAATCAGCACCACTACCACCAGTTAGAACATCGTCACCTACATCGCCATACATTTTATCATTTCCATTTTCTCCTATTACTAGGTCATCATCTAACCCTCCAGTAAGTATATCGTCACCATCTCCACCGTATATCTGATCGCTTCCTAAACCGCCTTGAATAATATCATTATCTTTCTCACCATATAGTCTATCAGCATCTTCGTTTCCTTGTATAATATCTGTACCGTTACCTCCGCGTATATTATCCCTACCTGGAAGACCTATTATTACATCAGTGTCCGTTGTACCAATAATTCTATCATCATTAAAAGTTCCGAAAAGAGTATTTTTTAATTCTATCTCAGGAGAACTATTTGGTATAATTGATTGTCCTGAATTAGTTATATTATTATGCATCAACTGGGAGTAAGATGCAGTAATAGAAATCATAAAAAAAGGCAATAACAATATTATTCGTATTTTATTTATTATTTGTTCTCTTTTCTTTATGTTCAAACACTTTTTTAATCATCTTTCGCCTATATATCTATAATGACGTCTTGGCATAAACTATTATTTTTTATCTATTAGTATCTTGACATTAGTAATTATATCACCAAGTTTTTCAAGATCAAGATAAACTTTATCATTTTTTTCTAGTAATTCAATTTGATTCTTTGATGCAAATTTTATTGCATTACCACCCACAATTAAAGATATATTCAAAGATTTACGAATCTTTTGTACCAATCTAATAGCTGAGTTGATATTTTCTTTTAAAGTAACAGATACAAGTACTAAATGTGGCTTGGTATTAGCTAAGTAAGATTCAATAGAATTGGTTGGAAGAGGTGAAGTAATATTATAAACCTCATAGCCTTTTTCAAGCAATAAAGATTCAATTATTTTACAAGCTATATTATGAAGTTCTCCTTCGGGGGTACATAATATTATTGGTCTATTTGTTGATAAGTTTTTAGAAATTTTTTTATTAATATTTTTTTGATTAATTAAATCAATTAAAGTAATCGTTGCATTACTACATATATGTTCTGTTGCAATATCTATTTCTCCATTTGCCCATTGATCGCCTATCTTATATAATACGGGTATCAATAATTTCTCATAAAAATCCAATAATGAATAAACAGATTTTGTGTATTCATTGTATATTTTAACCAAGTCATTTATCTCATAAATCTTCAACTTCTCCAATAACTTTGTTTGTAATAATGTATTTAATTGCCTAGATTTTTCAAAATTGAGATCATGTGAATCTAAAAATTTTATAATTGTTGATTCATTTCGATATTCTTCTGGAATTTTATTGATATTTATTTGAGATAGCGGACCTAAATATTGTCTTGTAATTTGTTGAGAAGTTTGTTTTTCTTTATTCCATTTACTTTCAACAAGATAGGCATAATCAATATTTTTTACTTTTTTTATCCTAATATAGACCATACAATACATTATTTAATTTTGCTATTATTTATCTTTAGTGCCTAACCTTATTATAGTGCTAACTCGCTTTAATTATAAAATTATATTTATCATACAGCAAATAAAAAAAGTTGGCACTATTTATAATATTAGCCATGAGTAAAAATACTACTTTGACATTGAATTAAATTATGAAACAACACATAAAATACATAAAAAATGGCTCTCTTAATTTAAGATAATATTCTCACCTCCTCTAACTCAAAACAATTATTATTATTTGCTATTGTATCATTATACATGGATACAAAGAATTGTATCCAGTTATGTACATGTAATAGATTACATTCAATTTGCATACATGGATAATAGTCGTCAAAACTTTCTATTCTGTCTTTGAAATACTGGTTAACCCGTTCCATTAGACTTTTCTCTATTGAAGAATGTAGATAATGTTTTAATCCAATTACATTACATGCTTCATCATACCATGAACCTCCATCTGTGTATACAATATGTTTTCCATAGATTGATACAAGAGATCTAATAAATTTTTCAGCAATCAGCATATTTCTCTCTTCTGAAATGTATATTCCAAGCACTGAACTATGAATTGGTTCAATACAAAACCATAGCCAGAAATGCTGGTTACCGATTTGAATAACTGTTTCGTCTATGATAAAGGCAGACACTCTTTTTCTTTTATAGATTTGACAGGATCCAAATCTTTGAATCCAGTTCCAAACAGAAACATAACTTCTCTTCTCGTCTCTAAATATCATTAATGCCTTGGAAGTATTTCTTAAACTTAGACCAAGAAAGTATAGATAAAGAGAATACATTACGATAATAGTAGATGTTTTATTTCTTTCAAATTTAATTTTCATAGTGTATTTAGAACATTCTCAGCTATAGCTTTTGCTGCTTATCTGAACAGAGCTTAAAAAATGAAGTTATTATAATAAGCATAGTTAGTTTAGCAGTACTTACAATAGCAGGTAGTTTTTTAAATTTAGAAAATACATTAGGATATTGGCTATTATTCATAGGAAGTACTATTGTTATTGGATATTTTTATTTAAGATATAATTATCAAAGAAAAATTAATAGATTGGATCCAGAAGTGTTAGAGAGTTTAAAATAATATTCTCAATAGAAATTAATTAGAATTTGAATAAAGAAAAAGAGTGCAATCAGAATATATAAGTAAAGTAAAAAATTTACTAATATATATTTAAAAGAATGTATTGTAATTGATGTATTTCAAAGTATACAAAAGGTAAGATGAAAAATAACTATATTCCATAGTTACATAAAATGAGATATTATAGAAGTATCCCTTTCATTTATGAATGAGTTTGGGATTATTTAATAATGGATTACGTGTCATTTTGAGAGTGGTTCTAGTTTTGAAGGAGGGATTTCAGGTACTTATAGATAATAACTAATGTTGTTGTTCTTAAATTGCCTTCTATCTTATGTCCTAAAATAAATAAACTAATTGCACATAGCCATAAAATAATACCATATAATATTGATATATTTTGATTCATAAAGTATACTATTATAAAATATATTCCACTAATATATAGGGGTAATCCAATACAATGTAATATAATATTAATAGGATGTCTATGTGTATTTTTGATAGCTTTGAGTAAATTAACTTTCAATATTTAAAGATACTACAGAAACAAATTTTAATCTTACTAAAAATTATCAATTGATCTCAAAATAAAAAAGTTTAGGATATAGATAATAATTAGCCACATTCTAAGAAATTTGCATAATATAATTAATCACATAATATATAATTTAGAATCTTATATTAATAAAAAAAGGTATCCTATGCTTTAAAATCTTTTAGTTGATAAATTGTTGATATAGCTATTAGGCCCTGTTAACTTAAGGATTAAAGTAGTCATACATTCTACTTTTCTATCATGTTCTGTGCTCAATTTTAATTGATATTTTCGCTTTACTTGCTTATTTTTGCTTAACTTAACAGAGCCAGCTATTATGTAACAGAATAAAGTTTTTGCTTTAGTTATTCATATTAATATATCTTATTTTCTTAATATTTCATCGAAAACTTTTTCAATTTTAAATTTGATTTTAATTTCGTTATAAAGTTAACCTATTTAATATTTTAAATTACCACCAATACAAAAAATAATTAAATTTTTTTAGCTTTTATTATATAGATACAATTAATAACGTCAATTGACATAAATGATTTAACTATAAAAATATATATCTATCATTAAATTCTATTTCATTTAACAGCTTTTATTACATCATTAAATATTACTAATGAATTTATATCAAATGGATCTTGAAAAGCAAGAAAGAATTGAGTCACTCCCGCATCAAGATATTCTTTAATCCGTTCTGCCACAGTGATAGATTTTCCTATTAGTCCATGTTTTCTTATTTGATGCAATATATTTGGTCCTCTTTCCATTGCAAATATTTTTTCTTTATAGTCGAGGTCAGTAACAGATTCAGCAATTATAACATCTAACTCTATAGATCTTTCAATTTTTCTATCAATATCTTTATCAATAACATGACTAAATTCATTGTTTAATTTTAAAAATTCTTTAGGAGAAATATAAGATGATTCCCATATATCTGCATACTTTGCTGCTATGGTCATAAGTCTTTTTTTTCTTGGCAGCAACTGTGATTGGAATCTTTTCAATTAATATTTCAGGAATTTTTATATTTGCATCATTTAATTCAAAATATCTTCCTTTAAATTTGACAGACGATAATTCTTTATTCCAAAGCATAGTCAAAACATGTAATCCTTCATCTAATAGTTCTACTCTGTTAACGGTTTTAAGATATTCAATTCCATAAGGATACCACCATTGTATAGAATATTGTAATGTTGCTCCAGCTCCTGTTCTAAATTCCAATCTTCCTTTGGATAAAGTTTGAAATGTTATTGCCTGTTTACCCAGTAAGGCAATGCTACGATATTCTGGAAATAGATATGTTATTACAGACCCGAGTTTTATTTTACTCGTAATATTTATTAATGAGGATAATACAGTTCAACAGTCCAGATCAATATTTGCTAAGGATTCACCATAAAAAAATCCATCGTATCCATTTTTTTCAGCAAATATACATGTATCTTTAATTTTTTCATAGTTTGTTCCCCATATTTCTAGACAAAATTTCATTATTATATTATATCAGATCCTTATTATTATTAGTAATTTTTTTATTACATATTTATATTGCATTTAATATTATTTTACTTCAAAGCAGAAATAATAAATAGATTTTAACTTTTTATTTATAACTATAAACAAATTCTTTAAATATTTTTATATAGTTATTGTTATAATTAGCTAGTAATATATCTATCTATAGTATCCAATCAAAAGGTTTTATTTTTCTTCGTCTTTATCAATATCCCGTGCCAGTTTAATGGATTTTCTTATACTATCAATCTGAATATCACCACTTCTTGTAATTAATTTCGAGAAAGAAGGATGTGCATTTTTTCCCAATGTAATTGTATTTTTACCTTTACTAAGTATAAACAAAGTCAATTCATTTTCTGAAAGTTTATGAGCAAATTCTTTAGCTTCTTTCATATACTCAAAAAAATCAATCTTATTGTCTTTTAGAGTTTCTAAATGAATATCAAAAATCGATGGATCAATTATATTTAGTTTTATTTTTTTATCTGCAGTTTCTATTCTTAAAGAATCATTATTTTTAATTGCTATTTTGATGGTTCCACTCATATAACTTAATCCTTTAACAAGAATATCCATAAAGATATCATTAATAGATTTTGGTTCATGAGATTTGTGAAAGTGTTCATCTAATTTTTTTAAATCTTGATGATTAATACTTAAAAATAATTCAGATCCATTATAATTTTCTACATATGATTTTGGGATCTTGTATGTATGATTATTTACGTCGTCTATAACAAGTATATGATCAGCATAATTAGCAATTACATTCCCTATTGGAGTATTATCTTTTGAAGCGTACATTTTTCTTTGATTTTACTATATTATCCCAATCTGGCAATGAAAATCATCCATTTATATATTATTTTGATGTTGCTTCAGCTTTTATTATTAATTTTCCATTTATTGTCCATTTAGCCGACCCTAAGTCTTTTCCACCTGGACCGGCAGCTTTTGGTATGTCTATTACAAGATTATCAAATTCATATGTTATTATTGCCTCTTTACCTGTCAATCGATCAAAAAGTGCACCAATTAAGTCTACCCAGTGGGTAGTTTTAGAATTAGTACTTTTCTTGACTGTCTTGGTTACTATCTGTATTATTATTTAATTGACTCATATTTTTTAGTATATAACATGTTATTTAAAAATTATATTGATAAAATTTTTTAGATCAATATAAACATTGGAATGAATCTATATAATAATTTCATATATTCTAGAAGATTATTTCTTAATCAATAATACTTATTTCATATTGAATATATTTGATTTATTTTCTTAAATTACAAAATTTATAAAATAGATTAATTTCAAAAGTATCAGAAACCCATTTATTAATAATTTAAGAATTTATATAACCCAAATAAAGTAACTTTATTTTTAAATCTAATTAATAAACAATGGCAATATAAATTTATTGAAAAATCATTATGTTACTTGTTCTATAAACCATTCTTTAAATTTTTCAATTGCATATTTTTCAGAACTCTTTACAAAAGATGGATCATTTAATTTCCATGCTTCTTGAGGAATAGACTCGAAAAATTCTTGCATACATAAAGTAAATATAATACGTAAATCTTTTGCACTATGATTTAGTCCATAACGATAAAATATTTTTCCAATTCTACTAAATGAATCATCATAATTTCTTTGAATACCTGGTATATCATAAGTTTTAGTTAATATTGAAGTTATTTTCTGTAAATCATCATTTAATGTTATCATAATATAACTTTAAGCAATACCAAATTTATTTCATCTTTTAATAAGATAATACCTAAACATTTGAAACAAAAAGTACATAATAATGATTGTTATCTTATGCGTGGTTTGTGCGTGAGATCAATCCATTAGAATTGGCTACAAACAGTCAGAAAAGTAGGTTATATTTTCAGCAGGGTAGATGGAGTGGAAAAAGAAAATGTCCTAGATGTAACTACAGGTACATAAATCATTTATCATCATGTGAGAAAAGAAGGAGGAGATATTCATGTAAACGGTGTAGGTATGTTTTTAGTGATTTCACATGTACCTATTTGGCAAGGTTAAAAATCTCGTTTGATATTATATCTCATTTGTTATATCTATTTGTGCTTGGTGTTCCTGCTTACAGAATACGATGGTGTGTATCTATTAATTTAGCAACAATTGAACGTACATTTAGAATATTCAGGCAAGCAATCTATGATTCGCTTATACTGGAAATACAGAATCTGAAACTATCTGGAGAAATAGAAATTGATGAGGCATTATTTGGAGGTCATCATAAAGGAGGGAAGCGTGGATGGGGTTCTATTGAGCACAAAAATCTAGTTTTTGGTATCTACAAAAGGAATGGAATTGTTATTACATTTCCAGTGTCTGACAGAAAACATGAAACATTGATTCCTCTGATACAACAGCACACAAGAAAAGGATCACTATATTATACAGATGATCATACTGCTTATGCAACATTGAGTTTAATTGGAAAACATAACTCGATTTCTCATGGTAACAAGGAATATGTAAGAGAAGATACTCATATTAATGGAATAGAAGGATTCTGGAGTTATGCCAAGACATGGCTGTATATTTATCGAGGTGTACCTAGACAATATTTTCATTTATATCTAAAGGAGATTGAATTCAGATTTAATAACCGACATATGGATTTGTATCCAATTATGTCAAAAATGCTTGTAAAAACTGTTTCAGATCTTTAGGTATTACCATCTTTTAATTGACTTTCTTTTCTTTTATTTAAAAAAAACTATTTATGTAAATCAAGCAAAATAAATGATGGATGTGATATAACCTATAGATGATAAAAGTAGAAATAAGAAAAACATCTGATTTGAGTTTCAAAGAACTTAAAGAGTTCAAAGAAATAAATGATGCTTTAGAATATTGCTTCAATTTTCATTATCAACTTATAATAGAAAAATCATCGTTAGATCCAAATAATACACCTAATACTAAACCAGAATATGATTACGAGATAGTAATATATGACCATTATGTTGAATAATTTTACTCCATAATTTTTGTATTTTTATCTACTCTATTGATATACGCTATAAATCTGGTTTAGTTTACTTATATAAAAATATGATTTAATTCAAGATATGAAGAGATATAACAATAATAACAATAATAATTAGATAGGTAGGTGGTGCCATACAGTGGCTACGATATATTAACACCCACCTACTATTCATGCACAAGAACAACAACAATCACCACAACTAGCGGAGACCAAGTTATCTATCTGATTGTGTTTTTATTTCTGACATACACAGAGGTTTGTAGACATTTATAGTAGCATATAATAGTAAAAGCAGGTAAAATAAAAGATTATTGATTTTAAAGATAAAAAAATAAGTAATAATAATAAACGAATTTAAGGTATCAAAGAGTAAATATGTTTTATAAAAATATCCTTTCGGACTTTTTTGCAAACATAACATTCTTCCCCAAATTCTGGATGAATCTCTGCTAAGACTTTATAATTTATTATAGATGATGTCATAAAACATATTCTAAATTCTTTTTTTGATGATGTACCTTCTACTTTTTTTGATATGTCATATAACTTGTGATAAAGATCAAAACCATCCATTATAGACATTCTAAAACCAATAAGGACAAGATCATGATCTTCAGGTTTAAAGTTTTGTTCTGCTAATTCTGGGTCATTTATTAAAGTTAAATTGAAATCTCCCTCTTCCTCCAACCATTTCTTATATTTTAAAGAGGTATCAACATCATCATCAACTATTAAGATATTTTTCATTGATATAATATAATAATATGTAAAACTTAGTAAAAAACAATATCCTATAGATAGAGAACTAAAGTCCTATTCTTGACTTTGTTATTTGTTTGTTTATTAATCTTATTCGTACCTTCATCAGTTGTATTATAACTAACTAACTGCTTACCAGATTGTAATAAGTATTGTAAATCTGTGTCTTTTCGATGGTTCAATCCTTCTTCTGTGGTCGGATCTATTAAGATTATTTATGAATTGTTTTCTTTTTTTAGAAGAATAATTACCTCTATCTACTGCTGTTATTATTGTTCTTATTATTATGAACAGCAAGTAAATTTTTTTGTCTATAATTATAATTGTATGCATCAATCATTTTTTGTATCAAATATGTTTGAAAATTATATAAAATTTCACTAGCAACAATTGAAGGTCTATATCCATTCCATTTCTGCAATATTTTTACCTTTGAATTATCTAAACTTTCACCTTTAGATAGACACTTTGAATTGAATGAATTCGGATACTTAATAGACATGACCTAAATGAAGGATAAGTTGATTTATCTGCTGTTGAAGAAATGTAGATAACAAAATCTTCAATTTTTGGACAAAAATTTTAAGAAGTAGAAAAAGAATAATTAAAGCTTTTCTGGTGCTCTAAAATATCCTTCCATCACTATTTCTGTCAACGGTTTTCTATCATTTGGAAATTCAAGTTCCTGAAGTTTAGGTGGAAGATTTTCTTTAGGTCCTCTCTTTCCAATAGCAATCATCGCCATAACATTATAGCTTTCAGGAATGCCCAAGTCTGTCTTAGCTCTTTGATAGTCGAATCCTTGCATTCCATGGGTAGCAATTCCCCGATCACATGCCTCTAAAGCTAAATTTTCCCATGCTGCACCTGCATCAAACTGATGTGTAATGGAAGGCTTCTCATTATATTCAAAATTCTTTCTTGAAATAACAACAACTAAAGCAGCAGCATTTTTAGCCCAAACTTTATTGCCTTCATACAACAGATCAGAGAGTTTATTCCAACTTTCTGTATTTCTTTTTGCGTAGATAAACCTCCATGGCTGATTATTATATGATGATGGTGCCCATCTAGCAGCTTCAAAAAGTGACATCAAGTCATTATCATCTATATCTTCGCCTGTCATAGATCTAGGTGACCATCTATTGATAAATAAGGAATTAATTTTGTGAGTTGGATTTCTTTTATGGTCAATTTCTGGATTAAGCATGGGATGAGATAGAAGAACAGCAATATAAAAAATGCAAGTTTATGAAGATATTTGAACTACTCAAAAATAGATACAAGATATATGCTATTCTTTAAATAAATCAACTACTATGTATAATAAATGTGGATAATTATAGATGTTCCCACGTTAGTCAAGTTAATGATAATATAAAAGGAAATACTAAGGGCTGTGAAGAATGTGAAAAAATTGGTTCGGATTGGGTTCATTTACGTCTTTGTCTTTCATGCGGACATGTAGATTGTTGTGATTCTTCTGTTAATAAACATGGTACAAAACACTTTCAAGAAACTAATCATCTTATTATAAAATCATACGAACCTGGTGAAAATTGGAAATGGTGTTATGAAGACAAGATCTTTATGAAATAAAATAAGGTTAGTGATTTAAGATTGAGTAATAAAAATACTACAAAGTCCAATAATAAGCCAATGATTGTTCCATTACCAAATGGACCATTGTATTTAATCAATGATAGAGAAGCTAAAGTCATAGAAAATCTTGAAAATTCAAAAGGTGAAAAACTATCAAATATTCAAGGAATAGCTTTATGTAGATGTGGAGCTTCAAAAAATAAACCTTTTTGTGATGGTACACACAGCCTAATAGGATTTTCAAGTAAGAATAATGAAGATAATAACAATAAAAATAAAATCACAATTCAAAAAGAAGAAAAAGTTATGTCGGTAAAAAAATAACAATTCATGATAATAGAAAGATATGTTCTCATGCAGCTGAATGCGTAAATAATTTACCTTCAGTATTTCGTTTAAATCAAAGACCCTGGATAAATCCAGATCAAGAAACAACAACAATAGAAAAAATTATTGAAACTATAAGGAAATGTCCTTCTGGTGCATTAAGCTATTCTATTGATGGTATTGAATATAGAAATTATGATGGAAAACCATTGGTTAAAGTAAGCAAAGATGGACCTTATCTAGTAAGTGGCGGACATAGAACTCATAATAGGAGAAGCAGAATTTCCTGACGATGTATCAAGAGAACATTATACACTTTGTAGATGTGGTGCCTCTAATAATAAGCCATTTTGTGATGGTAGTCATTCTACTATAAATTTCAAAGACGATAAAAACTAATTATAACTATAACTACTAATTATTGCATTTGTAGAATTGGATCAATTTGTGATTATTCCTAGATCGAATGAAAATGCAACAGAAGCCATATATTTTGAACCAAGAATAGTCAAAATCTTAAGTGGTATGTCTATAACTTGGATGAATAGAGACACAAAAACTCATAGGTTAACATCTGGTAATGCTGATTCTTTATTACCAACAGAATTTTTCCATACTGATGATATAGTTGGAGGAGAATCAACAACAGTCAGAATTGAAAGCAATCAACCAGCAATTCCTTACTATTGTTCTCTTCATCCAGCTGAGAGAGGATTAATTGTAGTTCTTCCCAAGGATGAAGACGAAATGACAAATACTCAAAGATTAAAATTTCTTGGACTCGATTGCTCCTTCTCTATTTGATAATGAGAATCGAGAAATTGTAACTCATCTCCAGAGACAAGTAGATCCAACAGTAGTTGAGTATCTTAGTAATCCTAATGCAGTATTGTTACAGAATAAAGTATTGACCATAGTTTTCTGGGATATTAGTAGTTTTTCAGTTTTATGTGAAAAACTTAATAGATCATCCAGAATTAATTGCTGAATTTCTTAGAGAATATCTTGGAATTGCGACAAAGATAATACATGAATTTGGAGGAGTTGTTGATAAATTTATTGGGGATGGAATACTTTCATATTTTGGATTCAAGGAAAATAATGATGATAGAGAAGGAAATATAGGAGCAGAAAATGCAATACTTGCTGCTTTAAAATTGAAAAGATCATTTGAAAGTGTTAAAAATAATTGGTTACAAATATGGAAGAAAGTTATTGATTTTGATATACATATTAATATAAAATGCGGTATGAATACTGGGCCAGTTCTTGTTGGACTTTTGCGAAGTGGAGAAAGAGATCAATTTACAGTAATAGGAACTCACGTAAATTTGGCAAGTAGATTAGAGGGAAGAGCTGAAGAAGATGAAATTATTATCTCGCCATTTACAATGGCAAAGGTTGAAGGAAAATTTTATGTTGAAGCTATAGATATATCTAATGATGATAACAGAATAAAATCTTTTAAAGGTATTGATAAGTATTATAAAGTATTAGATATATGAATATAGAACGAATTGTGTTTAATATAATAACATTCATTAAATATTTGGTATTCTAATTACTAACCGTCATCTTAATCTCTTCATAAAACTTCTATTACTTTTTTATCTGTAAGAAATGAAAATACAGATTCTAACTATAATTAACTATCACCAAATCGACAAAGGATTTAAAATATTCATCTTCTACGTAATTAGATCCCTCATTATCCTAGGTAAGTAATCACCTGTTTTAGTGAAGGCTTCTGATTTCATAACAAAAAGCTAAATACAATATATATTAATCCCTCTTATATGACAATTCAAATCCTACTGATTTCCATTTCTTAATTTTTAATATCTTATCATAAATGATCTTGATGAATAGTTCAACAAATAAGTTACCAAAAAGATAAAAACAAGTTTTACCGATCCCAATTACATGTCATACTCAAAGTCCTCAGAACCCATATAACACCAACAATCTGTAAATCTAAAGTTCCATTTAACAATAATTTAAGATTTAATTATGGCTTCTTTTTAGTTCATCTTTTTCCAATCTATTTAGTCCAAAGCCCAGGAATCTTGGCAATCCTATCTAGCCCTTCTTTTTCTGAGGCAATAAGATGAACTATAATATCATCAAAATACCTATCAAGAACACTTTTTCTTTCCATGGCTAATGGAGGAGTACAATAATCTTCTTCTATCCATAAAGCATATCCATCTGTGGGATCAATTTTTGCATTATCTAAGTCATATTGTAATGTTTTTCCAAATGGCCTAAGTCTTGATATTTCGCCAGAATTCAATTCTTTCCTAAGATCCGACAGGTCATTTTTTGGTCTAGCTCTGACTATATATAAGGCCATTATTGTTTTACCTACATGTTAGTAAGAAAATATCTTTTATAAATATCTCTGAAGATGATGTATGTCGGCTATTGATCAAAGATATAGCATGAGTGATTGGCACACCAATATCTTGTTAGAATTGCTTAAAATTACTAGAGACGGTTAATTATTAACATATCTGATGCAGTTGAAAAAATAACAAAAAAGAAAAATCAGTATCTTTCTCCTAGTTTGCCAAAGATTATATACAAGCTTTCAAATAGTTTTAACAATTTTTAACAATCATGTGACTATAACTATCAACATTCATGAATTACTACAGTCACGAATTTTTTTTGATTAAAATATAGAATCGACAGATAATTAACCTAATTAAATATTTCTATAATTAGAAACTTTTCTTTGTATTATTTATTATATTGGGTAGTTTCATTGGGCTCTACACTATTTGTTGATTGAACATTAAAAAACAGGTTATATTAATAAGTTATGCAAGATAGCATATTCCATTGGAATCTTCGATACAAAATCCGCCGACAATATCATTACGCTCAAATATATGGATTGTTATTCCAATTGGCGCCTTAATTCTAGCGATAGTGACTGCTAACCTTCTGCTTCTAAACTATGTTCACGTATTTACTTCAATATCATGGACTGGAACAGATATTTTTATGGCATTCTTGCTTGGTCCCATACTTCGAAAGGTAAGTCTTTCAACACGTAAGGAAGTCATTTCATGGCTTATGCCAAAAATGGTCTTTTATATGCCAACAGTAGCATCTGTTACAACTACTGCAGGCTACTTTCTTGCTTCAAAAATGGGTTTGATTACTCTGGAATCTCCAGTCGTATACTGGATTGCCACAGTATTAATTATTGTCACGGTAATGCTTATCCAGGGACTTGGGATTCTTCTTCCAACGAACATTAGAGTCTATCATGAGTTAAGGAAAAAAGAACCAGATATGACCAAGATTCAGCGACTTATGCGTATATATGTTAAAGTTGTTGCAACTCAGGCAATACTTCAGTTTGTAATAATCTTTATAATGGCAAACTTTGCTACTGGATTTTTTTTCAGATAATAATTTACTACCTTCTCTTTTTTTTAATACAAATTCTAATAACATTTTCATTCAAATTGATCAAATAGATAAAATTATTTTTTTAGTAATAATTTGAACTACAAAATTGTGTCAAAATTAGCAGTTGACTATCCTCCGAGCCCGTATACTAGTATGGTTCAATAACATCTTTCAAGGTAAAGAAAAAATATGGTAAACATGGATTAATTTTGAATATACTTAAAAATATAGTATCCCTATTTTGATAGACCAATTCGATATACAAGAGTTCCAACTAATATAGAAATACTTAATATAGTAACTACAAAAAATACATTTGCAGATTGAATCGCTGTGTCTGCTACTACTGCGACTAATATGGCATAAATTACTACTATAAAACCAATCAAAGTAAATAAACCAAAAGTTATAAATCTTACATTCGATGATTTATCTTCTGCAACTTCATTTCTCCTGATATCATCCATATGTGATATTTTATTTACTATTTTCTCTGTAAAGGATTTAGCTTTTTCTTTATATTTGTCAACAGATTCTTTGTTATTGTTCTCTATCGATATAGATTTAGCTGACACTTTGGAATTCTCATCATTGTTATTCATGAATATATTTTAACATTATAAGTTATTAGGATTTATCATAAATATCAAAAGATGAATATATACAAAATAATATAATAGGAATTTAGTTTCAATTTAAAAACATTTTTCTTGAAATATGAATTTATAGTTTTAATCTTTTAACATATAATTCCTTCTTGTTATCTATATGCATATACATTTTGAAAAATATAAGTAACTATTTCTAAAAATATTATAATTAATATTAACAAAAATTGGCTTCAATTATTATATAGAATATTATTTACTATCTATATTATGAAAAATCTTGTTCTTGGCTTAATGACAATTATGTCATTTATAGTCATATCTTTGATTTATACAACGGCTTTTGCACAATAAACTTATCAAAGTTCAACATTACAATCACCGCAACAACAACAAAATTCCTTTTGTAAACTAACTGAATCTGATATGTTAGGTCCTTTCTATAAGGAAGGCGCTCCATTTAAACAACGACTTGGTGAAGGAATAGAAGGAGAACGACTAATAATAACAGGAAAGGTTATGGATATGAGATGCCAACCAGTTCAAGATGCTATACTAGATGTCTGGCAAGCTAATTCAACTGGAGAATATGATAATGAAGGATTCAATCTTCGAGGCAAGGTTAAAACAAATAACGATGGAACCTATCTTATAGATACTATAATTCCAAAAGAATATTCTGCAGGAGATATAACTCGTCCCGGTCATATACATCTAAAAGTTGGAGCTCCTAATCAGCCAATATTAACTACTCAATTATACTTTGAAGGAGACCCTTATCTCACTGACTTTGAAGATAAATCATTGGTAATGAAAGTTACAGAGGAGAATGGAACGAAAAAAGCCAATTTTGATTTTGTAATTGAACATTATGATGAATATAAAAAATAGATTTATTTTTATTTTTTTAAACAATATATGGAAACTTAATATTAATAATTTAAATTACAATTAATTGATACTTCTGATAGTATCTAGTAAGTTAAGTATCATATCTTAGGCCAACTACCTATGCATCTAAGATACCTTCTTACAGTACATAAGAGATTGTATTCAGTTTCGTAGTTATAGTTTGCACATACATCTTTTTTCAGATTTCTGTTTACTTTTGTTTCTACAATATTTAGGAATGGTGCACGTGTTGGTAGAAATAGTACAGTTAACCAGTATGATTGTTTTTCCATATAGTGTTTTGTCTTTTTACTGACATGAAAAGATGCATTGCCTATTACAAGGATGAATCTCTTGATATCTCTTTTTCTTACATATCTTTTGATACTGTTTAGATGGTTTATGAAATCATTACTGTTCTTCTTGTTTTGCTTGTATTGAATTTAATTCTATTTAGTGAATAGAGAAGGGTTATGAATACATTGACTTTATCGTTAGATCCTTTATGAAGTATCTTTTGCTGTTCCCCTCTTCTCATCATGTATGTCCTGGTTATGTATGGTTGCAGATGTAACCATGTTTCATCTTCAAATCCTAGTAGAATCTTTTTTTAAAAGTACAGAGGATATCTTCTTGTACCTCTCTATCTTTCCTTTCTTTTCCTCATAATCTATGTCTTTTTCTAGTTCAAGTTTTGGCTGTTTTTGTATACAATACCTAAATCCTGAATTATCCTCCTCACGTTTGCATGGGACTGACATTCATTTCCAGTAATGACGTGAGATATAAGTCAGCTAAAAGTCTGATACTCCAGCAGGTATTTTTGAGATAGCCAAATGTCCTGGGTGATTCATTCAGTACTATGTCTTTTACCATCTCTTTGTTTTTGTGGGTAGATATTACTGGTTTTCTACCTCCATTCTTTCTCTTTTATTTCTTATTCCTTCCAGACCCGAGTCTCTATATTTTTTAATCCAGCCATACACATTGCGGTAATTGACACCGAGATTCTTTGCTATAGTTCGGTAAGGTATTCCTTCCATTTTTTGTTTTATAGCAGATGCTCTTCTCTGTATTCCTCTTTGTCACGAGTACTCTTCATGAATGAAAATAATTCCTTTTTCTGTACACTAGATAATTCTAGTCTGACAGGATTATTTGGCACATGTGAAAGATGTATAACAAAGCTAAATCTATTTCTATATTTATGCTAAATGGATAGCACAATGTTGGTAAAAGATTAGAGACTTAACTTATTATTAAGAATGAGATAATTTTGATAAAAAATATATTTACAAAATAGACAAGAAAAATTATAGACAATTAAAAAGCATGTAAAAATTATAGTAGCATACAATATTACCTATAATCCATTATTAATTTTAATATTTCATTAGACTATATTATAATATTAATCATTAAGTAATAATTTCATTTTTTCTTTGTGATCTAAAATTGTGTCAAAATTAGCAGTTGACTATCCTCCGTTTTCACGCTCAAGAATAAGTTTAATAGTAAATTATAATGGTAAAGTGAATAGGAATGCTTTTACTCAAGAATACATAATATTAAATCATAGCATAACTTTAGATAATCATTTAAAGTAATATCTAAATATCTTATACTTTTGAAATTTTCACTATGTATTGTTTATCAGTATCCTCATTTTTAATGATAATACTATTATTTTCTTCTCCTGTTTTAATTTCTTATTCCTTGGCTGAACCAATTAAAGCAGCAATTATAACATTTGATGATGGAATGTTAAGCCAGTATACTTATGCAAAACCAATTTTAGATAAATACAACTTTAAGGCAACATTCTACATAATTTGTAATTCTGTAGATAAAGAAAATAGAATGAATTGGAATAATATCCAGACACTTGAAGAGGAAGGACATGAAATTGGTTCTCATTCAATGAGTCATAAAAAATTGAGCAAACTATCTAATGAAGAAATAAGATATGAAATTATTGAATCCAAAAGATGTTTACAAGAGAATGGATTTGGTATAATTAGTTTCTCATTTCCATATAATGATGGCGATAATAACAAAAAAATACTAAAAATTATTGCTGACAATTACTATATTGCTCGAACAGCTTCAGGACCGCTTATGTTATTTCAATGTAAAGGTGAGCAGGAGAAAAGTTTTATGGATTATGAGAATAGCTACGAAAATCAATGTCATCATTCAAATAAAAATAATGAAAATGAATATTTCAAAAAGTATATAATAACTGGTCTAAGTCATGAAGCATATAAAAATTCTGGTGGATATTCTGATGATGAAATGTATGAACAATTTATAGAAATTGTAGAAAGCCAAACCAAATATAATAGTGAAGATTCAATTGGAGCAATTGCTATACTTATTTACCACAGTGTAGATTACTCTAATGATGATTATAGTATAAGTCCAGATTTATTTGAAAAAGAAATGGAATACTTATTTGAGAATGAATATAAAATTTTTCAGATGAAAGATATTGTATATGATAATGAAGGATTGCATATCAAAGGATATTAAGTTCAGTTTCTTTTAAAGAGATAATGACTATCAATTATTAAGTTATATTTGATAATAAAAACTTATTATATTATGTTACCGAACCCTGCTATAATGAGACTTAGCCAAATGTTAAAATTATTTATTTATTTTTATTTAATATCTTTATTTTCTCTTCAATATTATATTTCAAATAAATCTAAAAATGAACCTTTTTGAATTTCATTTTTAATAAAATTAGACACAGCATCACCATACTTTCTTATACTTGCTTTATCAGCATATTTAGAATCTGAAGAAGAAAGATGGTTTAAACGTAGTCGATAATCTTTTAAAGGAAAAGCAGGATCTATCTCTTCTTTATTATCTAATATTTCTACAAATTTATTATTTGTTTTTGGAATAGTATAATATCCTTGAGAATCGTCAAGATTGAATGATCCAACTGCTCCTATAATGTTATTATTATTAGTAGTAGTAGGTCTATTTTCCATAGTGAAAGGATCAGTAAAATCTACTTCTCCTTGATCATTCACATAAATTCTAGAGAACCATTCCTTTCCAAGATTCTTATCAGTATTCAAGCTTAGACCTTTTTTACTAGCTTGCTAACAAATACAGACTATTCTGTTATACTCCATTTAACAGAATCTTTAATGGCTTGCTCATCTATCGATTTGTTATTTCTTTTATTGTTGCCATCAAATTCAGCTTTTTTGTTCAACCTTGTAATTATTACTAATTCATTTTATATATTA
The DNA here is from genome assembly GCA_963840085.1 of uncultured Nitrososphaerales archaeon. GTDB lineage: Archaea > Thermoproteota > Nitrososphaeria > Nitrososphaerales > Nitrososphaeraceae > TH1177. Next base: position 410 of record CAWIYT010000039.1, on the reverse strand, counting down.
AGGATTCATATTTTATAACTTAAAATATAATTTATGTACAAACTAGATAATATCTGAAAACAATAACTATATTGACATTGACAAGATAGACAACGAAAATTATAGGCACTTAAAAAGTATGTAAAAATTATAGTAGTATACTATATTAACAGCAATCCATTATTAAGGATGTTGATTAATTAGAAAATAATGAAAAAGACTAAAACTAATACTACTATTAGTTTAGGAATAAAGAGTAGAATGATCCAGTTAGCAACTCTTTTAGATAGATGGTCAAAATAAATAAATAAATTTAATAGTATTTTTTGAAAAATATTTCCTCTACAACAGTGTTTTTTTTTCACTGTAATGGATAGTAATTTTCTACAATTACTTTAATACTAAGTTTTTAAATAATATGCATAGAGTTA
>CAWIYT010000038.1:0-11022 GCA_963840085.1 uncultured Nitrososphaerales archaeon | reverse complement strand
ATTATTATGCATTGTTTGGAAAAGGTGATTTTTTCTTTAACAAGGGTCAATACAATGAAACTTTAGAATGTTATGAAGAATTATTAAAGACTTTCCCGAGTGAAGAATTTATTCTATTAAGAAAAGTGAAAATACTATACAAGTTAAATTTTGATAGTCGTGCTTTAGAAATAGTTGAGAAACTATTAGATCTTAATAAGAAAAATGCTACTGCATGGTATTTAAAAACATTTTATTTCATTCGCAATAAAGATTATTCAAATTCATTGAAATGTCTAGATGAATCTCTTAATTCAAATCCAAAGGATGAAAAAATATGGGAAGCAATATGGTTTCATTGAATTATGACCATTTTGCCTAAATGATGGATTTTTTCTTTTGTCTGCTTTGTTATTTGCCAAATTAGGTTTAGCAAACCCCAAAAAGATTTTTCTTATGAATTACTAATTCTTAATTCTTTATATGTTATAAAATTAGAGAATAAAGAGTAAAATATCTATATGATATAGTTACTGTTTTTGACTCACTATGCTAAAACAATTCCGCATCTAATAAACAGTATTATAGAAGTTGAAGGTATAAATTTAAGTAAACTTCATTACATAATTTGTTTTCTTTCCAACTGTTGTATATATCTAAACAACATTTGTACATTGTCTTGGAAGCGTTTCTATAAATATGTTTTACTTTAAAATCTAATAAAAATCTTTATGAAACAGTATAAAATGTCTATATAGTTGTTACTATCACTATCAACTTAGTTTGAATTTGACTAAAAATGGTTTGAAACGTTGAGTCATCTTTTTCATATCGCCACCATAGCACTAAAAAAAATGTTTGAATTTGACTAAAATAGGTTTGAAACATGTGTATTTTATTATAATAGCGATCTCCTAGATCGTGTTTGAATTTGACTAAAATAGGTTTGAAACAATATTTGGAAGTTGAGCCCGAATACCATTAAATATGATTAAATAAAAAGAGCTTATTAGTATATCCAACAGTTTTACATTTCTTGAAATCTAATTGGCTGTTTGCAGAACCAAAAAGTAAAGGTTATTTCTCAGTCAATATTAGAATTTAGTTATGAATTCTTCAAAAAAGAGGATTCGAACCGAGGGTTCAAATCCCACTCCCAACGTCTAACTCGTGGAGTCTAAATAATTAAAATTAAAGGTAAATATTTTAGTACTAGAATTAGAATATTTTGTTATAGAAAATTCAAGAAATTATACTAAATATTGTAAAGTTTATATATAGACATTATGATAAAGATCTTGCAATCAATATTTGAATGAGTATAGGATCGTTATTACACGAGATTGGCTGTTTGAATAATGAATGCCTAAAACACAAGCTGTTCAAGACTAATTTAATTAGTTATTATACAATTGATTATTAGTTGAACTTGTAGAATCATTGCATCTGGTAGATGATATAAAATCGACCATTTGCGTGTATACCTTGTGTTGAATTTTCGAATTTCAATTATTGGTTAGGTATGCACAATATATTTTCAATTTTCTAATTGATAATATTTAACGTAAAACAGTTTTTCAACATTTCAATCTTCTCTCTAAAAAGTATCAATTAAATCTGTTATTCTTTTATCGAGAATATTATAATGAGAATCTGTTAGCTTTCCCCTTTTAAATAAATTAGTTATTTCTTTTTGAATATCCTCTAATTGTTTAACTCCTTCTACTTTATCGTTTTTTAAAGCATGATAAGTAAAATCTATTCTATTCATGCTTTTGTTTAAATAACTTCTTTCTCTTTTTCTAAAGTATAGATTCACAAATATCTCTAAAATTTATCTTAATATTCAAAATCTAATCGATAAATATTATCGCTCTTATTGACAAATGTTTCAGCCAAGCTTAAAGCTGCATAAAACATAATTAGGATGTGTTTACTTTAACCACATCTCTTCCTGATGAAAGTTGGTGTACCAGTTTACTGAGAAAGGCCAGATGGAAAGACTACATATTATGTCCACATTGTAAGTCAAATAACGTAAAGAAGGATGGTCAGTATCGATCCTACCAAAAGTACTTTTGCAAGCATTGTAAAAGATCGTTCAATGACAAAACAGGTACTGTATTTCATTATTCACATACACCATTGAAGATATGGTTTTTGGCAATGTATCTATACTTTGTACTCTGGCCCGGATGTTCAATAAGACAGGTATCGCTTGAGGTAGTTATACCAATTCCAATATGCTATCGATTTATCAGAACAGTTATGGAAAAGTTATCATCTTCCTCATCATCATCTGCTAAACTCGGTGGTAATGTTGAAGGTGATGAATTCTATATCAAGGCAGGACTGAAAGGTAGATCATATCATGATGAGATAGTAAAATCAGGAAGAAAACCCAGGAAAAGAGGGCTAAAACCCTGGAGAGGCAGAGGAACATTTTACAAGGATCATCCAATGATAACATGTATTCATCAAAGAAGGAACGGAATGACATATTTTGATGTTCCTGTACGACAGTCACTTCTTGATATTATATGTACCAGAGTAGAGTATGGTTCAACTGTATTTACAGATGAATATAGAGCATATGACCAGCTGGAAGAACATGGTTTCATACACAAAAGTGTAATCCATTCACAGAAAGAATACGCAAATGATATTGTTCATGTGAATAATTGTGAATGCAGAAGCAACCTGTACCAGTTATGGATAAGAAAGTTCATGGGTGTAAACAAGTACAATTTACAGGTATACTCCAAAACATTCCAGTTTATTCATAACAATAGAACCAAGACAAGAGAACAAAGATTCATGGAAATTCTTTGTTACAACTAGCTGAAACATTCAGAAATAAGAGCGAATATTATAAGATATACTAATAATTACAATGGAAAACGATAAGAAAGATATAAAAATTGAAACGGATGAAGATGTTGGTCTAGACGATAAAATAAGAGCAGGAGCAAGAGCAATAGGCAAAAAAATTGAAGACCCTGATAGAGACACTGGTGCAGAATACGAAGCAGAAAAAGCCAAAGAAAGAGTTGTTGACTAACTGGGTAGTATTAGATCAACAGGTTTTACAATTCTATCATTAGTAATAGGTCTATACTGTAGCAGACGATATGATGAGATAATTAATTAATTAATTCTATTGTAGAATAAACAATTTTTATTTTTTATTTTCTAGATTTTATTATATAATTATAAATCTACTACTCTAGCGACATTTCAGTAAAGTTAAGAATAATAATGTAAAGTAAAAACTATTGCATAAAAAAAGAACGAGTATTACAAAATGATAAATGGCATTCTGTTGGGTTATCCTTTTTGATCTTTATTGTGATCAACGATTGACCAACTACTGTTAGTCATAGCCTGAAGCGTTTTCCATAATCCTATATGTCGAGGTCAGGCTATGATTAATAATAACATAATAATTTACTAATTAATTAAATAAATTATCTCAAGTGTTTAAATAATATATTAACAAGATGATCTACACCTAATCAAATACAGACAGATTCACAAATATCATTACCATAGCATTCTACAACATACATTTCCTTTGCCAAAAATCATTAGATCCATGATGAATGAGGGCTATGGCTTTACAAATTATTCTTTCACAATCTTATTCATAGTGAATAATGTAATTTAAATTACATCATTTATAGTTCCTTTTTACAGAATTTGGAATTATATCAAAGATGGCAGAATTGAAGGAAATTATGATAAAAAAAAAGAGTAAGTATAGATATGAAACTATAGACTACGGAACTTTATATCTTAATTCATTACCTACAACTATTTCAAATAAATTTACTGCAAAAGTTAAAAAACAAGATTATGGTAGTGGCTTGATTTTTGCTGTAGAAAAACTAGAGAAATTTGAAGATCTGTATAGGATAGCCATTTGAAAGGAGATAATAACGTCAAGATAGAAGTCAAACTAAAAGAAACAACTGACGACGATGACGATTCTGACGATTCTGACAACTTTTAGAATAAGCGCCTATCCTTTTTTATCACTATTTTTTCTTTACCTATATTCTCTCTTCTAATAATTTTTTTATTATTTTAATTATCTTTTTTGTTTTAAAAATATTAGTATACTCTTCTGGAAAGTCGTCATAGTCGTTAGAGTTATCAAATTGTCAGGCTATAAATTGATATAAAAAAATAATTTTCTGATGTCATAGTTGTTATTATAACATACTTTTCCAATTCATTGTAAAAATTACAATTTTTCTAAAGAAATTTTAAAAAAAATAATCTTGATTTTTTAGGTTATTGAATTTTAGCTATGGCAGCTATGGCAGATATTAAGTCGAGTTTACAACTCTTTACTTCTATTTTGATAAATAAATTAAAACTTTTTTTGCATCTAATATAGTACGTAATTTTTATGCTCAAGTGATTTTGAATGAAAGTAGACGAGTACAATGAAAATTTTATGATAGCAGTGAAAACATACTGAAAGCAACAAGTAACAATAAAAAAATTAGCAAACTTTTCTATAATTATTACATAGAAATTTCATCTAGAAAACCATAAATAGACTGTATAAATGTTATTTGTCATGGTGACAGATTGAGATTACATTAAGTTTCTTTACGTTTTTATCTTTATATCTTTTGTAAGTAGTATTTTTTTTTAACTTATATCGAATCATCTTTTGCAGAGAGATAATGATGAGGAGGATGACAAAAATGACGATAAATTAATAGTTCAAGCCCGTATCCATTTAGAAAATATAGATTTAGAAAAAACAAAATTCATACGAGTTATAGGTTTTATAAATGGTGAAGAGAGCAAACAAGATATTCCTATATCTTCTATAGACAAGACTAAGAATAATCTAAATGTTGAATTAAAAGTAAATAAAGAGAATGATATAGTTAAAGCAGATACACCAGATGAATTCTTTGTATGTGCATATCAAGTTGGAGATATATCAAAACAATCTACTCCTATAACAAAATTTGATTGTAATGAAAGCGATATTGCAAGTACAAGTAAACCTACTGTAATTAATTTATTTTCAGCTGGTTCTTAAGTATATTCTAAAAGCCGAGCAGTTTATCAAGCAAGTTTAAATATAAACAGTAGTAGTAATAACAGCGATCAAGTTAAAATAAAAGTATATGCGCCCCTTGCAGATAAAAAAGATACTAAAAAATTAAAGTTAGCCGTTATGATAAAAGGTCAAATACAATCTGAAGTTATAGAAGATGTACAAGCTGAACTTGATAAAAGTAAAGACAGTACAATAAAAAGAACATTTACATTTGATAGAAATACAGACTTAGGGCAAATTCAAATTGGAGATAGATACCATGCTTGTGTCTCAAGTGAAGATTTGCGACCGCCAGAAGGATCAGAATGTGAAAAAAGGATTGTAAAGAACCTTGAAAAAGTTAGTGGATTATATGCAAGATAATTTATACTATACTTGATAAAATAAAGAAAATTAATAGATAGACAAGTACTCGCTTTACTATTTTCTTACACAAAAATAATATATAAAAAGATTATTTCAACCTTATTCATAAGGACTAAATAACATAAAATATATTATTAATACAGATTGCGTGTTTTAAATATAGCAATTGATGCAGACGGATCTCCTTCAGGCTATATTTCTTGGCATAATCACTTTAACAATAAAAGTAAAATAAGATCTTTAAGACCTTCACTAAAAAATGAAAGGTTTGGGGTTCAGAGAATGGAAATGCTTGCAATCTTTTTCGCAATTTCGGATAATATTAAAGCATTTAAGAAACTAAAAAGAACGACACAAATAGTAATTATTAGAAGTGATTCACGTTCTACTATAGAACAATTAAATAACAAGGCTCAAATAAAAGATAAAATTATTCAAAGAATCTTTGAGTCTATTAAAAGAATGCTTGAAAAGATTTCCTATACAATAGTATTTGATCATTTGAAAAGGACAAAAAACAAAGCTGGCAAGATTTTAGAAAATATCTTTAGAAAAAATATCCAATACTTAAAGAAGAAACATTATAAAAACAAAATTGAAAAACAATATATCTTCATCAAGTATAGAGAAGACTGTTTAGGGTATTATACTACATGTACTGATCCTTTGAAATTAGTTATAACTCCTTAAACGAATTCAATTAAACTTTTTTTATGTTTTAACTTTTATTCGTTGTGTGATGATAATTATATGTGGTTTGTAAATTGCGAATGATTATAATATTTATAACTAACTAAAAAGGTAGATTACAAAAGGAAATAAAAATGTTATACTGTATAAGATAAAGATTTTACAACACATCTTATTGTATATATTTTTTAAATTTATTTAAATTTAGATTTAACAGACATATATGTATCTAATTATAACAAGTTATTTTATATTTTCTTTTATCATATTTGCAGTATATTACAAATTTTTATTTTCATCTAGTGGAAGAGTAAATTCAAAAGTAGCACCTTTTCCATCTGGATTGTTATATCCTCGTATAGACCCTCCATGAGCTTCTATAATACTTTTTGAAATGTATAAACCAAGACCAGTTCCAGTCTCTGATTTTGTTACAAATTTTTTAAATAATATTGGCAATACTTGAGGATTCTATTCCTTTACCATCATCTTTTATTCGTACTACAATAAATTTTTTATCATTCCTTTCTGCTTTTTCTAATATTACCGTAATTTTTCCATTAGGTGTGAATTTTAATGCATTCTTAAGCAAGTTACTAATTACTTGATATATTCTAATCTTATCGGCAAACACTATAATTTGTTCCTTAAAAGAAGAAATAAATTCAATATTTTGTTTTCTATCGTTTCTGTCTTTTATATCTAAATCTTTTATTACATTATTTATTTTCTCTTTTAGATCAAATTCAGATTTTTCAATTTTCAATTTATTACTTTCAATTCTTGTAATATCTAGTATGTCTTCAGTAAGACTAGACAATCTTTCTGCATTTCTTATGATAGATTCCAAATATTTATTAGTATTTTTTGGAGCTATACTTATCATTTCACAATAGCCTATGATAGTTTGTATAGGAGTACGAAGTTCATGAGCAGCAACATTTATGAATTCCTTTTGCATATTATCACGTTGCTTTAACTGTTCATTTGCTTTTTCTAAAGAATTAACAGCAATTTTGAGATTCTTAGTTTTCTCTTCTACTATTTTTTTCAATCTATTGTTGAATACTACCATCATTATAGAAATTATAAAGGCTATAATACCAATTAAAGCTCCTGCACCAAAAATATAATTTCTTTGTTGTAATAGAAGATCATCTACTTCTGTAGCAAATTTGTGAGGAGTATCAAGTAATAAATAAAAGACAATATTATCATTAACATGTACTGGAGTATATGCTATTGTAGATGAATTACCTGATATATATTGTATTTCTACACTCTCAGTTTTTCTTGCTAACATATTATCCATTGATTTATATAGAATTTGTTGATTTTTATTGTCAAAAAAATTTGCCATGACTTGTTTATATTTGTCAGAATTTATCTTAATACCATTCAATTCTGGATTAAAAGAAGATATGATTTCTCCATCTTTGTCTATTAGAGATAATGATGATCTATTTTTTGGCGAAATCTGATTCTCTAATAGTGTTAACATAGAAGATGTTTCTATTCCTGCATATATTATACCATCAAATGCATTGTTTTCTGTATTCTTTTGTTGATTTACTATCATATTAAAAAGGTTTGCACTTTTATTATATTTTTGAAAATAATTCATGGTATTGCTTATATCATCTGTATTTGTTCTTAGGATTGGTTGTGCTATAAATATTGTAGGATTGTTTAAAAGTGAAGGTATAACCGGTAAAAAATATTGATTGAGAGTAGCCTTTACTTTTTCAAAATATTCTTTAGATGAAAAATTTGCTCCTAAAAATCTGTCATAAAATTCTTTATTTTTGAAAATAGTTGACCACTGAAGGATTCCATCCTTATTAATCCAACCATAATATGCAGTTAAATCTTTTGTAGTATTTTGTGCTGATTCCAGTAACGATATTGTTGCAATAAAGTTTGCTTTTACTCCTGGAGAATTACTTATTATCTCTAGGTTAGAAGAAATTGCGTCTATTTTATTTGATAAGGATATAGCTAATTCTTCTACTTGTAATTTGGTATTTTCTTTAATATTTTGTATGGCAACATTATTTAATTTATTAGAATTATCTATAAAAAACGTATAGGCAGAAATAGAAATAAAGAATAACATCATTATAATTATGGCTATAACCATACGCAACGATCCAAAATATTTAACAAAAGGTTGTGCCACAATGTTGATAAAATTATACAGTAATTAAAGGTTAATTTTTCTATTTTTAACTTTAATTTAAAAATTTCAGTAGATATACTAATATTTACTGGTTGTTAAAGCTAAAAAAAACTTTAGGCAGAAAAGATTTAAAAAAAATTCCTGATTATTTATTTCTGGCCAATAAGCATATACTTTACTTTTAAAAAGGAGTGAAATATAATAGATAAAATTAATATAAAATATTGAATATAGAATATTAGAAATTATTATTTTCATTAATAACAATATAAGATTAGAAACTTTAGTAGCTATTTCTATACAAATGATTAACTAGTAAGGTAAGGTAATACCTAAACATTTGAAACAAAAAGTACATAATAATGATTGTTATCTTATGCGTGGTTTGTGCGTGAGATCAATCCATTAGAATTGGCTACAAACAGTCAGAAAAGTAGGTTATATTTTCAGCAGGGTAGATGGAGTGGAAAAAGAAAATGTCCTAGATGTAACTACAGGTACATAAATCATTTATCATCATGTGAGAAAAGAAGGAGGAGATATTCATGTAAACGGTGTAGGTATGTTTTTAGTGATTTCACATGTACCTATTTGGCAAGGTTAAAAATCTCGTTTGATATTATATCTCATTTGTTATATCTATTTGTACTTGGTGTTCCTGCTTACAGAATACGATGGTATATATCTATTAATTTAGCAACAATTGAACGTACATTTAGAATATTCAGGCAAGCAATCTATGATTCGCTTATACTGGAAATACAGAATCTGAAACTATCTGGAGAAATAGAAATTGATGAGGCATTATTTGGAGGTCATCATAAAGGAGGGAAGCGTGGATGGGGTTCTATTGAGCACAAAAATCTAGTTTTTGGTATCTACAAAAGGAATGGAATTGTTATTACATTTCCAGTGTCTGACAGAAAACATGAAACATTGATTCCTCTGATACAACAGCACACAAGAAAAAGATCACTATATTATACAGATGATCATACTGCTTATGCAACATTGAGTTTAATTGGAAAACATAACTCGATTTCTCATGGTAACAAGGAATATGTAAGAGAAGATACTCATATTAATGGAATAGAAGGATTCTGGAGTTATGCCAAGACATGGCTGTATATTTATCGAGGTGTACCTAGACAATATTTTCATTTATATCTAAAGGAGATTGAATTCAGATTTAATAACCGACATATGGATTTGTATCCAATTATGTCAAAAATGCTTGTAAAAACTGTTTCAGATCTTTAGGTATTACCATATTTAAATAGCATCTTCCTGTTATTGAATAATTATTATGAGAGACTTTGATAATTGGCAAAAAGAGTTCTGGAATCGATTGAATCAACAAATGCAAGGAGATTTTAAAAAACAAATGGAACTTACACAAGAACAGGTAAAAAAACAATTGGAATTTACAGAAGAACAGGTAAAAAAACAATTGGAATTTACAGAAGAACATGTAAAAAAACAATTGGAACTTACACAAGACCAAGCAAGAAGATCCATAGAATTGGCTATGAAAAATGCAGAGACTTTTCTTAATCAACATAATCCAACATTAGCAATGATAGAATTTGAACGTGCAAGACTTTTAAGAAATTTCTTGAGAGAATGAAATTTCCTTTTACTTTTATTAATTTAAAATAATTTAAACATAAATCTTTAATATTATCTTCTTTATTGCTATAACATTAGACTCTTATTTTCGTACTGGTATCGGTATTAATCCAGCGTATCCATATATATATCTCATCATTCTTGATAAGTTGAATTTGGTTTTGCTGCTGTTGTTAGTAATATTATAGATTTCGTAATTCTATTTAGACAAATATAATTCATTTTTGTAATACTTGCTAATATTCAGTTAACTCGGTATTCCAGTAAATTTAAGTATTACAGTCATAAGAACACTATTTTGGAACAATAGTGGTAGAAGAACTCATTTCTTATTTTCTAAGCAATTCATCTTTATCATCAACTACTTCTAATTCTGTGATGACAACTTCTTCTTTCTTACCTTATCTTTTTTATCAAATATTATTAGTGCCTGGATGGTTATTTTTTTATCATCTGGAATATAAATGGTAGAATATTTTATATCAATAATCTCTTCTCTAGTAATGTTATTATCTTTTAAAACTTCATTGATTCTTTGATATAGACTTTCTGTCCTATCTGGAGCATCCCAAACCTCAATTACTCTTATTGTCATTTCTCATTCTCCTCCATTACCTAGTTCTTTAACAATAACCTCAATTAATTACTTTATTCCTTTTACTTCTAATAGGTAATTCTCATCATGTTTTGTAAGTGTGCCATTAATTTGGTATTTATTTTATGGACTAAATTGACTTGTTCCCAAGTCTAATATCCCTTTTATGACTTTGATATTTGCATCATTTTTCTCGAGTTCTTCTACTGTCTTCCAAGAGGCAAGGAATTCCATTGCTTTTTTGGAATCTCCTGTATCAATGGTTATTCTTCCTGCTAATGATTCTTTCACCTGGAATTCTTTCGGCTTGCATAGTTCCACCTTCAAGTTCATACTCAAATTACCAGAAGGACATAATTGACTTGAATTACTAAGCATAAATGCAATGTCTGAAACTTGATAATAATCATCAAAATATTCATTTTCATGTGATTCTAGTTAAATTTTTGTGGTAAGTTCTGCTTGAGTATTATCCTTTATTTCGCTTTTATCTATATT
>CAWIYT010000037.1:0-18136 GCA_963840085.1 uncultured Nitrososphaerales archaeon | reverse complement strand
ATCATTTTAGGTATTTTAACAGAACTTTTAGTGTTAATATCAGCTTTTTTTTATTTTTATTCAAATATAGGAGAAATTTCATCATTTTATGTCCTATTAATTAACGTTATCACTTCCACATCTAAAGGATTAGGAGATGTTGCATATAATCCTAATACACCTTACTACCTTCAAAATATTTTAAATTATATTTCATTAGCTCCATTTCAAGGAACTTACACTCAGTTACTAAACCCCGCTAGAGGTTCACCTTCCATATTATCTTATATGATTTCTTTAATTGTCATAATTGGGTTTGTTTTTTATTTTTACTATGTTTTAAATTCAAAATTTCAAAGTAAAGAACATTTGAAGAAAAAATCATTTATAATACAACTATTATCGCTGATTATTCTGGTCGCAGGTTTCATAATTACATTTAATAACACAACTTACGCATTAAGTGGGTTTATTTTTTTCGGAATATGTTTAATAGTTTATAGATTGTTAGAAATCAAGAACAAAAAAATTGACCTTGATGTCATGTTTTTTTCATGGTTTGGATCATATTTAATATTCCAGAGCACTTTGGGAATAAAAGTAGATAGATATTTCATCACAATGGCCCCAGCGCTTGTATATTTCATTATTTTGGGTTTAAGTGAATTCATTAATATAATAAAACCTGGAATCAAAAGTAGAAACTTAAAATCATGGGGAATCTATTTAATCATTGCTTTAATATTTTTGTCAACATCTACAGCGACTTTTATCGGTCATACTCCTAAAAAATGCTTTACAATGGATATAGGAGAATCAAGTGACTGGATTAAAGAGTATGACCCAAATTACACTGATAAAATTATCTATTCTGATTACCCTAATGCAGTTACTTGGTATCTTAAAAAAGACGTTAAGGGAGCATTCCCCAGATTTTACAAAAATCATGATGATTTTGCCAATGCTCTCCTGAAAAATGATGCATATTATTATATTGACTCTCTAAGCGACCCTAAAGCAGATATTAAAGGTTATATTATAATCAAAACTTTCGGGAACGTTGTGATTTATAAGAGATCTCAATAAATTAAACAAATTAAAATGATTTATATTAAAAGATAAGTTTAAGTATTTTAAAAGTAAAACTGTAGAAATTATTTTATATTCATTTAGGTGTTTAGATGACCAAAAAAGTTATTAACATTATTTTAGAGCCTATTTATACTAGAAAAGGAACTTTATACTCTATTGAGAAGTTTATAAGATTAAATGAGCTTAAATTATCCATTATTCCTAAAATAAGAAATTTATCAGCTAAAGCTACTATTAAGGTATTTTCAACTGATAAAGAAGTGGTATCTTTCCTTAAAAACAGAGGTATTAATAATGTTTTCCTGTTAACACCTGATCAAAATAAAAGTATTGATATCTCTTTAAAAGTTAAAAAAATCATTAATAAATTGTTTAAAGAAGATTACATTAAAAATTCATTGCTTTTTGATGGAATTAACATAAAAACTATTCTGGAATATGAAATAGCAATTAAATTAAACGAAACTTACAATAAAATCGCCAACTACGAAAATACTCTTGATGAAAAGACCAGTACTATTTATTTAGAAAGCTCTAATTCGCCTGATGGGAAAATAATAAATTATATTTCCAGTAAGCATGGAATTGAACTAAAATATATGAATTCTAACGTTTTCAGAAAAACAAGAGATAAAATTGTTGATATGATGAATTACAGAGATTTAAACTACTTAAAAAACCTCAACGTTTATTCTGAAAAATCTGAAAAATCCCCTAAAAATATAGTTTTAGTAGATGCTATTTATATCAATTATTTAAGAAACATCGTTCCTGTAATTAAACAAATTCAGAACAATAGTGACTTTAAATTCTATTTTATTTCTAAAGAGGAAAATCTTAAAGAATTTAATATAGAATATGACATAATAACTAAGTTTAAGCCCAAATCCGTGGAAAATAAAGAAATAAGTCCAATATTAGATTCCTTATTTTCAGATGAAAACCTTTTAAATGCATTTAGAAATGACAAATATGATTTTAATTTATTTAAAAATGAATTTTATGATCTATTTGAAAGAAGATTACCATACTTATTATTTAAATTAAGATTAGCCCGTAATTTCATTTTGGAAATATCTCCAGACATTTTACTTGTTGGTGATGACCGGTCTACAATTACGAGAGCCAGTATATTACCCGCAAAAGAAAATAAAATTCCGGTTGTTGAAATACAGCATGGACTCTTCAGTCTTCCAGAAATCTATGTTAATTTAATGCCTAAACCTATATCAGATAAAATATGTGTTTGGGGAAAATCAAGTAGAGAATATTTACTTAAACTTGGATTTGATGATGAAAAGATAGAAATTACAGGGTCCCCTGAATTTGATGAACATAAAAAATTCGCTGAAGAATTTAAAGGTAAAAAGAGCAAAATTATCCTTTTTGCTACTCAGGCTCCTTATAAAAACATTAATTTAGAATCTATTGAGGAGATGAGTCAAAATAAAAAGCTTGAAGATTTCATAATTTATGTAAAGCCCCATCCAGTTGAAGATCCAGTTACTTATGAATTTTTAGAGGAAAAATATCCAGATAAAGTCTTTGTTAGGCCAAAAAATGAGAATCTTTCATATTTATTGGCTATTTCAGATGTAGTGTTAATTAATACATCTACTGTAGGGTTAGAAGCTGCTATTTTAGATAAACCTTTAGTATGCGTCAACTTTTTAGGGGAAAAATTGATGTATGTGGACGATGGAATAGCATTAGAAGCAAAAAACACTACAGAATTGGTTAATTGTATAAATAACGTGTTTGAATCTGATGTTTCAGCCAAACTATCTAAAAATAGATCTGAATTTATAAAAGAATACGTTTATGGATTAGATAATAAATCAGTTGATAGAATAATGGCAGTTATTATGAATTTACTTAATTAAACTTTAATTTCTTAATTAATGTCTAAAACCACTCTTGTTTACTTATCAAAGCTTTGAAATTGAAATAAATTTTTCGAAATAATTAGTCTTATATTTTAGGAATAATCCTATATATTACTTTATTTAATTTTAAACTCTGTAATTCAACTTTTTTAATCAATTTAGGTTCAATATAATAAAATAATAACCCTAAAAGTAGTGTAATAGTGATGTTACCTGTTAAAGAAATGATTCCCAATATATAATTATTGTAAACACTTTGCAAGCCTGAACTGGCAACTACAGACGTAATGGAAAATCCTACCCCAAAAAATATAATTTGAATTAGAAAAATGTGGTAAGATGCTTTGCCTATTAAACTAATAATGTTCCAAAAGCTATTTCCAGTAGAAGGTAAATATATAAGTCCAAATACACAGAGAATTAAAGGATAAAAGAACGATAAAACAGTTTGCGGCTGCCATGGAGACTGAAAGTAAGGAAAGTACAATAAAAAAGCTGAAACTAATGCCATGTATATAACACTTATGATAAATCCTATTAAAACCATTTTATTTCCAATAATTGATTTTACACGGCTTGGCTCAAAATTATCTACTATCCACATTCCCAATACTATTAAAAATAGATATCTTAGAATACAACTCTTATAAACATATGAATTATTACTTAAAAAAGGTGTTTGAGTGGCTAATATCTCAAAAGCAAAATTAAGAATTAAACCTATTAATAGCAAATATTGAGGATTATGCTTGTATAGTTTATATAAAACAGGAAATATTAAGACAAATTGAATTAATATTGATATAAAATAATTACCCGGCCCTGTCAAAGGTAAATAACCTATTATTGTGAATATTCCAATGTACAAATCCTTATTGAATATAATCCCTATAATCAATGACAATATCCACACTAAAACTAAAGGATATAAAATTCTTTTAAATCTATTCTGCAAATATTTAGGATACATGGAGAATATTGATTTATAATTACGTCTTTTAAAGGACATTAATGCATTAGTGGCCATTAAAATAAAAAAAATGGGTACTGCTTGATAAATACTAAAAATTGATAATGGAGTTTTCACAAAACTTGAAGGTATTGTATGAAGAATTATAACTGATATAATTGCAAGACCTTTTAAAATGTCTATTTGAAGATAGTGTTTAGATTCATCCATATAATCACTAGAATATAAATAACGTAACTGATTTCCAAAGTAGTTGATTTAATCAAGCTTTAATTCGTTTTTCGTCTGTATTAATATATTTTCCACAATAACATCTTCATCTTGAATTTTATGATTATTTCCTATGAAATTTCTTATGTTTGAAGATTCCATTAGGGCCCTATTTTCCATTATTTTTTCTATGGACCAGTTCCACCATTCTATTTTTTTTAATTCCCTTATTTCTTCCATTTTAAACCTGTATTTAATGTTCCTTGCGGGATTTCCTGCCACAATCTCATAATCATCTACATCTTTGGTTACAACTGATCCTGCTCCAATTACTGCACCATCCCCTATTTTAACACCAGACATTATAATAGCATTACCACCAATCCATACATCATTACCTATAATTATGTCACCATTAGAGCTTAGAAGTCCTCTTTTTTTGTTATCTTCTATATGGTCTAAAGTTGATGTATTCTCAGTTTGTATAAAAGGAAACGTACTTACCCAGTCAGTTCTATGGGCCGAACTTAGAATAAAAGTCACTCCAGGTGCTATTGAACAAAATTTACCTATTTTAAGCTTATATTTATCAGAAGCTGTTATTAAAGTACCATGATTTATTGTATATTTTCCCATTTCAGTAACGTTATCCATGAGTTTTTCTCTATATTTATCCACTAAAAAATTCCTAAAAAGAAAATATAAAGGAATACGGCGTAGAATTTTACTATCAACTAAAAATTTTGTTATTTTTCCTGGTTTATACATTTCTCTCCCCTAAAAAACTGAAACTTGTTATACTGAAAATAATGATGTTTTGAATCCATTATTAAATTTCATTAGAGTTCTCCTTAATAAAAAATTCTACCATTTTAAAATCAACCTCAGAATCAATATCAATGGAACGTTCATCTGGCATTTCGTATATTATACTACCATCGTTAATTACACTTTCCATGTCAAATAAATATTTCGTCCAATAAATGTAAATAGATGCATTTAGTTCATAAACTTTAGGAGTATCTTGCATTCTAAATACTGGATTTTCTAGCTTCTTAGATAGATGAGCATATTCTTTATCATCTAACTCTACCATATTAAAATATGGATTTTTTCTTGCAAGGCATACTGAAAACAAATTTATAGAATTCTTTTGAGTCATAATATTATATGCATTTTCTAAATCTTCAACTGTCCTTAAAGGACTTGTGGGATCCAAATCAACAACTAAATCAAATTCTTCATTTTCTTCATCTTTCAAATATTTTACAGCATGTTGAATAACTGGTAATTTAGGTGCAGTATCGCTTGCAAGTTCATTTGGACGCATAAACGGTACTTCAGCACCGTATTCTCTTGAAATTTTGGCTATTTCATTTGAATCTGTTGAAACTATGATTCGATCTGCTCTTCCCCATTTTTTCGCTGTTTCAATAGTATAAGCTATAAGAGGTTTACCCATCAAATCTCTCATATTTTTGTTTTTAACTCTTTTTGAACCTTTTCTTGCACAAATAGTTATTAAAATTCTCATAAATTCACAATCCCTGCATTATCCCTCATATATACTGCATATTTAAGGGTTTTTAAAGCAAATGATAGATCATTAAAACTTTCTTTTCCATTATTAACGCAATTTAAAAAATAATTTATCTCATCTATATACATATCATTCCTGTCAAAATCAAAATCAAATTTTTCAGTTTTTTTACCGTCATCAATACTTATTGAAGAATTTATTAAATCTACCAGAATAACAGATTCTTTAGTAACTATTTCCATGTATCTTTCTGGAACTTTCCTGAAATAATCAAGATGCACCTCACATAAAATGTCATTTTTAAGTTTCCATATACCATATGAAATATCTTCAGTTTCTAACTCTAATTCACTTATCTTTGAAGAACCAAAGTATCCTCCATCAATATCTCCAAATATCCATCTCATATAGTCAATTTCATGGATTAAATCTAAAGAAACTCCTCCGCCCAGCTCTTTTCTGGCGCAGTAGGTATTTTTATAATCCTGTCCAGGACGCCAGTCAGGTAAATATGATCCTGATACTATTTTAATATTTAAAATTTTTGGAGAATTTTCAAGATATTTTTTAATAAATTTGAGTGCTGGATGATATCTTAAGGGACATGCAACGTGGACAATAACGTTTTCATTTTGATCTATGAGTTTTTGCACTTTTTCAACACTATCTGATACTGGCTTTTCAATAAACATCGCTGAAACTTGGTTAATGAACTCTAAAGCCGTTTCTATATGTAAAGAAGTAGGATTTGTTATAAAAACTATATCTGGATTAAATTCTTTTGCATCTTCAAGATTATAGAACTCATAGTCAATCAGTTCACTGTATTCATTGTTAATAGCACTTTTTTGACTTCTTAATGCTGCAATTTCAGCTGATGGTAGTGATTTTTTGATATTTTGAAGGTGTCTGCATCCTATTGAACCCATGCCCACAAAAAGGATTTTTTTTACCAAACTGACAATCCTCCATCTACCATTATGTTCTGCCCAGTAATATACTCGGATGCGTCTGAAACCATGAAAATAACTGTACCTACAATATCTGAAGGGTTTCCCATGCGCCCTAATGGCACCTTTTCATTGTATTTTTCAACAAATTCCTGTGGCTGATTATTAAATATTCCCCCAGGACTAATAGCATTTACACGAATATTGTAAGGAGCCAGATATGTTGATAGATATCTTGTGAAATTAACAATTCCACCCTTTATCATTGAATATTCTACAGGCATAGTCATTTCAGTTCCTTCATAGACTGAAAAATTAGGCCCTAAAACTCCATATATAGAAGCTATATTTATAATTACACCAGTTTTACGCTTTTTCATGTGTTTGGAAATTTTTTGACTTATTAAAAAGTAACCACCCATATGAGAGATTACATTTTCTTTGTAACTGTCAAAATCAACCATTTCAAATTTCGCTCCATATTTTTTATTCCTTGGATATGCATTATTTACCAGAGCATCAATTTTTCCAAACTTTTCTTCTGTTTTTTCAATAAACTCGTCTATTGAACTTTCTGAGGTAATATCAAGTAAAAGGTAGAAAACTTTTTCATCGTTTAACTCTTCATTTAATTCGTCAGAAACATTTTTACCATTTTCTTCATTGGTACTTCCTATAACTACTTGAGCACCAAATTCAGCTAAACCTCTGCAAAATTCTTTGCCCAATAATCCTGTTCCTCCTGTTACAACTATGACTTTGTCTTTTAAATTCATAATATCTCTGTACATTGTATCACCAGATTAATAGCTAACATTATATAAATGATAGTTCTATTTTATAAATAATATATTAGATGCCTATATTATTTTACTCAAGAGATTATTTAGCTTTAGATGGTAATATACATGGAGATAAAAGAAAATTTTATTAATAAAAAATGTTTTATAATTGCAGAAGCTGGTGTTAATCATAATGGATCTGTTGAAATAGCCAAGAAATTGATAGATGCAGCAAAAGAAGTCGGTGCTGATGCAGTTAAATTTCAGACATTTAAAGCAGAAAAATTAGTTACAAAAGACGCTGATAAAGCAGAATATCAAATAAAAAATTCTGGAGAAGACTCTCAGTATAATATGATAAAGAGTTTAGAACTTTCTGAGGATGAATTCAGGAAAATAGCAGAATATAGTGAAAATAAAGGCCTTATTTTTCTCTCTTCTCCCTTTGATATAGAAAGTGTTGATTTGCTGGATGAAATTGGCATTCCAGCTTTTAAAATTGCTTCTGGAGAAATTACTAATTTTCCTTTGCTTAAATATATTGCAAAGAAGGGAAAGCCAGTCATACTATCCACAGGAATGTCAACCATTGGTGAAGTAGATGAAGCTATTAACTTAATGGAAAAATATAATGATGATATTACTTTAATGCATTGTTTAACAAGTTATCCTGCAAAAAAAGAAGAAGCTAACTTAAATGTTATTAAAACATTAGAATGTACATTTAAAAAACCAGTAGGGTTTTCTGATCATACAATAGGTATTGAAATGTCTGTAGCTGCCGTAGCCATGGGCAGTGGTGTTATTGAAAAACATTTTACCATTGATAAAAATCTACCAGGGCCTGATCATAAAGCTTCCTTAGAACCCCATGAATTTGCTGAAATGGTTAAATGCATAAAAAATGTGGAAAAAGGATTAGGAAATGGCATAAAAAAACCCACAAAAGAGGAAATTGAAATAAAGAAGCTGGTAAGGAAAAGTATTGTTGCAAAAGAGGATATTCTAAAGGGAACTATTTTAGAAGAAGAGATGTTAGATGTTAAAAGACCCGGAACCGGAATTGAACCCAAATATCTTAATGAAGTAATTGGAAAAGTATTAATGGAAGACATCGAAAAAGACACTCTAATAAAATGGAATCAGTTAAAATGAAAAGAAAAATAATCTACATAACTGGTACTAGGGCAGATTATGGATTAATGCGTTCTGTTTTATTTGAAATGGAAAAAAATCCAGATATAGACCTAGAACTAGTAGTTACTGGAATGCATCTTATGGAAGAATTTGGAATGACCATAAACGACATAGAAGAAGATGGCTTCAAATTCCATAAAATTAATGTAAAATTTGATGAAGATAGTAAGCTTTCAATGGTTAAATTCATTGGAAAATTTATTAAATTACTTTCTGATAGAATTTTAAAGATTAATCCCGACATAATACTTCTTTTAGGTGATAGGGGGGAAATGTTAGGTGGAGCAATTGTAGGGGCATATCTAAGCATTCCAACCGCCCATCTACATGGAGGAGAAATTACTTCCACTGTAGATGAATATGCAAGGCATGCCATTACAAAGCTAGTTAATATACACTTCCCAGCAACTCAAAAAAGTGCTGAAAGAATTATAAAAATGGGAGAAAATCATGATAATGTATTTGTAGTGGGTGCACCCGGATTAGACCATATTTTAGGTGAGAAGTTAGTAGAACCCGAAAGAGTTAGCTCTAAATTTAATTTAAATTTAAATGAACCAATAATTCTTCTTGTTCAACATCCAGTTACATTAGAATCTAAAAAAGGAATTATAAAAGCTCGTAAAACCCTTGATGCGATTGTAGAATTAGAAAATCAGACAATAATAATTTATCCAAATGCGGATGCTGGCGGAAGAAAGATCATAGAGTTAATAAGGGAATATGAAAGTTATCCATTTATAAATACATATAAAAGCATTCCAAGTATAGATTATCTCAGCTTGATGAATATAGTAAGTGTTATTGTTGGTAATTCAAGTAGCGGTATTATTGAAGCGCCTTCATTTAAATTACCTGCAGTTAATATAGGTTCAAGGCAAGAAGGAAGAGAAAGAGCTTTAAATGTAATTGATGTGGATTATGATAAAGAAGAGATAAAAAATGCAATATTAAAAGCTATTCATGATGAAGAATTTAAAGATACTCTCAATAAGTCTATAAATCCATATGGTGATGGAAAAACCGGAAAGAGAGTGACAGATATTTTAAGTAAAATCAAACTAGATAATAAATTAATGAATAAAAAACTCAATTTATAGTTTAGGTTAAGATTATGTCAAATAAAAGATTTAAAGAATGGAAACCTCCTGAAATTCAGGAAAATAAATTAAATGAATATAATTGGGTTGTACAGAATAAAAATAACCTCCAATTAGGTTACAAAACTGATATTGGGGCTTTTACTTATATTAATGCAAAAAATGGAGTTACAATTGAAGATCATGTTCAAATAGGATCCCAATGCTCCATTTACTCCGTATCCACAATAGATAATAAAGAAGGCCCTGTTATACTTAAAAAAAAT
Organism: uncultured Nitrososphaerales archaeon; assembly: GCA_963840085.1. Classification (GTDB taxonomy): domain Archaea; phylum Thermoproteota; class Nitrososphaeria; order Nitrososphaerales; family Nitrososphaeraceae; genus TH1177. The sequence continues at coordinate 8,164 of CAWIYT010000037.1, read as the reverse complement.
TGTAGAATTGGTACACATTCGGTAGTGATGCCCAGTGTAACTATTGGTGAAAATTCAGTTATAGGTGCATTTAGTTTTGTAAACAAAGATATACCTGAAAATGTAGTTGCATTTGGAGTGCCTGCTAGAGTGATTAAAAAACTTACAGAAACTGAAATAAAAGAACTAGAGGATTCATTATGAGCTGGAAAATTCCCCTATTTAAAATATACTGGGACGATGACGATGTTAATCATGTTGAACAAGGAATTCAATCTGGAATGAATTGGGCTGTTGGGCCACAAGTAAAAGAATTTGAAAATCTGATTAGGGAAGAAATCGGTACTAAATACGCTGTAACTTTTAATTCAGGGACTTCTGCACTTCACTCATTGTTTCTTGCCCATAATTTGGGTAAAGGAGACGAAGTAATTGTCCCTTCATTTACATTTATAGCTACTGCTAATTCACCTCTTTTTGTAGGTGCTAAGCCGGTTTTTGCCGATATTGAGAAGGAAACATTAGGTTTAGATCCTGAAAGTGTTAAAGAAGTGATAACAGATAAAACAAAGGCAATTATGCCTATACACTACGGCGGATGCCCTTGTAAAATAAAAGAACTTAAAGAAATAGCAGAAGATTATGATTTGATTTTAATAGAAGATGCTGCTGAAGCTATGGGGGCTAAAATTGGTGATGAGAAGATTGGTACGTTTGGAGATTCTGCTATTTTAAGTTTTTGCCAGAATAAAATCATTACCACTGGAGAAGGGGGAGCAGTTGTAACTGATTCCCAAGAAGTTTATGAAAAATTGAATTTAATTAGATCACACGGCAGATTGGAACATTCTAATTACTTTACGTCTTTAGAACCTTTTGATTATATAGAACTTGGATTTAATTTTAGAATGTCTAATTTAACTGCATCACTTGGAATTGCACAGATAAATAAATTAAATAAAATAATTGATATGAGGAGAAAAAGTTCATTATATTTAAACGAAAAATTAGATGAAATAGATGGAATAAATTCAATTACTCCTCCAGATGATTATTATCATGTATATCAATTGTACACAGCCATAGCAGATAATAGAAAGGAATTGATGAGTCATTTAGCAGATAATGGAATAATGACTAAAGTTTATTTTGATCCCGTTCATTTAACTCATTTTTATAAAAATGTATTGAAGTATAGATGTGAACTTCCAGTTACAGAAGAAATGTCAAAGAAAGTTATTACTTTACCAATGTATCCTACAATTTCAAAAAGCGATATAGACTTTATAATTAAAGAAATAATTGAATTTTATGGTTGATATTATGAAATCATTTTATGAAGATAAGGTAATCCTTGTTACAGGCGGAACTGGCTCTATTGGCAGTGAAATTGTTAGAGAGATTTTAGAACTTAAACCTAAAGCTGTCAGAGTTTTAGATAACAACGAAACTGGTTTATTTGAGTTGGAACAGGAATTAAGAACAGATAAAATCAGGACCTTTATGGGAGATATACGCGATAAAGAGAGATTACTTAGAGCTTTTGAAGGTGTTGATATCATATTCCATGCTGGAGCTCTTAAACATGTCCCCCTATGCGAATATAATCCATTTGATGCCGTAAAAACAAATATTATAGGCACTCAGAATGTCCTAAATGCAGCTTTGGATAGGAATGTTAAAAAGGTTATAGTAATCAGCACAGATAAAGCTGTTAATCCTATAAATGTTATGGGAGCAACCAAACTTTTAGCAGAACGCCTTGCCATCTCTGCTAATTATTATACTGGCTATAGAGACACTGTTTTCTCCTGTGTAAGATTTGGAAATGTGCTTGATTCAAGAGGCTCTGTTGTGCCTTTATTTAAAAGTCAAATTAAAAAAGGCGGTCCGGTTACAATAACATCTCCAGATATGACTCGTTTTATAATGGGTATTCCCCAGGCAGTTCAATTAATTCTTAGAGCTGGTGAAATCTCTGAAGGTAAGGAAATATTTATCCTTAAAATGCCTGCTTTAAACATTGTTGACCTTGCAGAAGTGATGGTTGAAGAATTCGCTCCAGTTTATGGTTATAAACCAGAAGATATTGAAATAAAGATAATTGGCAAAAGATTCGGAGAAAAAACATACGAAGAACTAATGACCGAAGAAGAAATGGTTTATGCTGCAGATAAAGGCGAATTATATATTATAAAGTCGGGTGAAGTAGTTAATAAGGATAATGTTATTTATAATTCTCATTCAGCTAAAAAATTATCAAAAAAAGAAATAAAAGATATTCTGATTGAATTTTGCGATAAGTAATTTAATTAAAGCTTGTTAAATTACTTATTAAAATTATAATTTTATGGATCTTTATGCATTTTTTTTATTTTAGTGATTATCTTGCAATTTTCTTAAAGAATTCTATTTCTTCCCTTGAAATACCCTTTAAAATATAAATAACTATTAAATAAACAGCAGCACATACTGCAATAACTGTTACAATTCCCATAATTGATGTGGGATTAACAAATATAATTATTAATGACATTAAAATAGATGCAAAGAGACTTTTTACGGTGAATTTAATATTGAATTGCAATTTAATATATTTTTGTGAGTAAAATATTGTCATTAACAATGTAAAGGCATAAGCAACTAAAGTAGTAATTGCCGCAGCGATTATTCCAAAAATAGGCACTAATATAATATTTGAAACTATATTAATAATAGCTGCAATTATCCATAAAAAACCAATAATCTTGGTTTTTTTCTCTAAAACAAGTGTTTGACTTATTATTCCATAAATACCAAATAAAAAGGCGCTTATGGCTGTGAAAGGAGTAATAAAATAACCATTTGCAGCAATCTGCGGAGTAGCTATCAGCACTAGTAACGGTTTTGAGAGAAGTGATAAACCAAATATGGATGGCAACGCTATTAATACAAAATATTTAATAGAATACTGGAGATAACTCTTTATTTCATCCATTTTTTTCTCATCATAAAGTGGGGATAGTAAAGGAGGTAAAATAAACGCAAATGGAGCCATGAACATAGCTATTATACTGCCAAGAGTATAGCCTGGCGAATAATAACCTACAAATGCTACTCCCAATAGAATTCCAATTACATAACGGTCGCTTAATTCCACAAACCAATTTGACAAATTTCCAGGAACAGTCGGTATACCAAATGATAAATATTCCCTTATATTTTTAAATCTTGGAATTTTAAATCCAATTCTGGATATCACATACGATAACAAAAATAAAAGTGTCAAAAGCTGCACTATAAAGTATCCAAATACTGCACCTTCAATATTATAGCCTGCTTGGACTAAAAAAGTAACTAAAAAAACCATTGAATAAGTCTGTACTAATGTTACAATGGAATAAACTTTCATTTGTTGGAATGTTCTTAAAAAATTTAAAAATGAGGAATTAGCTACAAATACAAGAGTAATTACGGATAATAACATGGAAACAACGGTATTTCCCCCAAAAAGTAATATTCCTATTTGTTTTGAAAATATGAAAATTATTATTGACGCAATTACACCTGTAAACAATATTAAGAACGTTATTGAATAAAATTCTTCCTGTATTTCAGTTTTATCTTTTTTAGTAGGTAAAAATCTGACCATTGAATAAGGCAGTCCTAAGTTCACAAGTAATGGTATAAAAGTTATAGTTGCAATTAACAGACTCCAAATTCCATAATCTTGAATAGTTAGATTCTTTGTTAAAACAGGTAATAAAATTAAAGTACTAAGAGTTACAAGAACATTTGTTATCCCTACTAAACCAATTCTCTGTACAAAAAGTTTGTATTCATTCAAAAAATCACCGTATTTTTGACATTAATGCCTGCTTTCTATAATTATTAAACAATATTAATATTAACGCTTTGAATTCTTAATATAAGCTAAAAAAGTATAAAACATATTGATTTAGAATTAAATCATCTTTTAATATAATTAACTGCATTTTTAAAACCTTCAATCATATTTTCATATCTAAATCCTTCTTCAATTAACTTCTTAGAATGTTTACCCATTTTTTCTTCCAGTATAGGATTAGATAAGACTTTATAAATGGCTTCAGATAATGAATCAGCATCTCTTTCTGGAACTACGAAACCATTTTCACCATTTTCAATCATAAAGGTTGTTCCTACAGCATCACTTGTAATAACTGGCCTTCCAAAATACATGGCCTCATTAACAACAAGAGGACAGGCATCTGCAAAATATGTAGTTATAGAAGGTAGTACAAATACATTGCTTAATAAATAATAACCACCAAGCATATGATTATCAACATTACCTGTAAAGTATACTTTGTCTTCAATTCCAAGTTCATTTACTAATGATTCCAGTTCTTTTTTACGTTTTCCTTCCCCTACTATTACTAAAACTATATTTTCCATTTTTTTACTTAGTTTAGCAAATGAATTAATTAGATAATTTACTCCTTTTAAATTAATAAGTCTGCCAACATAAAGTACAACTTTTTTACTTTCTAAACCTAAATCCTTTTGTATCCTTATCTTATTTTCAATATCTGTTGCATTGCCTTCTATGCTGCTTACATTAGGCATTATAAATATTTTTTCAGAATCAGCCCCAAGTGAAGTAAAAAATTCCCTATGTTTAGTGCCTGGAACTAAAATTGCATCAGCATTTCTGCCTATAAATCCTGCAAACATCTTGACTAATGATCTTTTAACTGATTTAACATTCCAGTCCCAGTCTTCTCTCCAAAGAATAAATGGTTTTCTTCTAATCTTTACAATTATGAAATAAAATACTGTTTCTATAAATATCTTGTGGAGTATCCCAACTTCCTCCAACAAAAATATCATAATCTCCCATTGTTTCTTTTATAGCTCCAAATGCTATGTTAAAATGATTTTTGATTACTCTATAATTTACTCCTTCCATTCCTTCAATTTCATTAGCTATACTGATTCCATATTTCTTATTATAATCATGAACACGCGTAAAAAGGAATTTAATATCGTAAATTTTACTTAATTTCCTGAAAAAAGGTTTTCTATACCACATTGCAGTATGGTGTACAAAAAGTATTTTTGGGTTATTTAAATCTTTTTCTACAACCATATCTGACTTCCTCCATTTTCATAGATTTTATCTTTACCTGAAAAGAGATTTGGGTAGTTTTTAATATCTTGAAACTCTAAACGGGTGTATACTTCCTGTACTTGACCTTCATTTACGTTTCGATATCCTAAAAATATATATCTATTATTCACAGTATTGTTCCAGTTGAAATATGTGTTATTTATCTGTATACCCCTAATATCCTTACCATATGCACGTAAGAATACTAATAACTGCCTTCCCTCAGAATACATGGTTAAATTGCCCATCTGATTATTTTTCAGCCATTCTGCTCCAACTATTTCCTGATTATACATAAATCCTTCATTTCTAACAAGACCATGCTTTTCATAGTCTGGAGAATAAGGCATTCCAAGGAAGTGATACTGAAGATAGGTTGCGCAAGAAAACAGCGAAATTAACAGAACTACCAGTATTAAAACGTTCCATTTTGGTTTTTTGATAATTTTTGCGAATTTAATTGCACCAATAATAAAAACGGGGGCTAAAAATATCAGTAACTGGAAAAACAACCTTGCTGCATCATAAGCTACAGAAATATAAGGTAGAACAATAAATAACACCAGTAAAACCACCGAAACTAATATTGCAACAATGTATTCGGGATCAATTTTTTTAAAGTATTCCCTATAGTTCCTGATTATACTTAAAAGACCAATCCCAATAGTAACAAAAATCAAGTCATGTACAATAACACTAACAGTATTAGGGATTGATTTGAGCTTTATTCCTAGAATACCCAGAATATAATCTCCCTTACCGCTTGCAAATGACGTAGCATTTTCTGAAGAAGAGGAAATAGTTGTTTGAACAACCTGAGAACCTGCATTTGCCTGAACGTCTGCAAATAAAAAATACCATGCCAAGATAAATAATGCAGATAAAATAATAACATCAAAGTTTGTAAATTTAATTTTTTTATCTATAAACAATCCTTTTAAGAAAGGAAATGTTAATATGGGCAAAACAAGTGCAAATGAAACATATGCTGTGGTATAATGAGAAACCATTACTGAAACAAGTAAAATGATAAATAAAATTTTTTTATTTACATTACTAATTTTATCTGTAAATAGAACCATGATAGCTAAAAAGAAGAATAAAATTGCTACTTCTTGTCTCACAGCTCCTAAAAGATATACAAAAAACAATTGGAATGTGAAAAGTAATCCAGCGAAATATGCATATTTACTTCCAATATATTTTTTAGATACAGAATAAACTACAAGGGGAATAAATGAACCTATAAAACTGAAAAAAATCTTAAAAACGTAATCATTACTAAGGTTAGATAAAGATTTTAAAATTGTGGGAAGAATTGTAATGCTCAGACATGCATTATATGGATTGAGATATGTATTTATATCCCAATGGAAATCTTGAAGAGTTAACTGGAAGCAATAAAATTCATAATGAACATCTCTGCCCATTAAATAATTTGAGGTGAGTCCGTGCATTAAAAGCAAGCTTAATCCAATCATCCAAATAGAAAATGGATAGACTGCCTCATGAACCTTATTTTTCAAAAAGACAATAAGAACTACATATAATGGAATAGAAAATAACATAATTAGTAAAATAACGTTATTTTGTGTTGTATTCATTAAATATGTCCCTATTATTGCCATTAAAGGGAATAAAATCGGAATTATAAATGGAAATCTAAGTTTATCCTTTAAATTTACTTTAAAGTTTAAAAAATCGGTTTGAAGATTATTTTTATTAATTCTATAAGCAATAATAGCTAAAAGTATTAATGTAATGTTTAATGAGAAAAGAACTGGCTCTAAAGATAGAGGTTCTTGAATAAAAGGATAAAAACTATTTAAGCATAAACCAATGAACATTAGAAATGTTAAGCTCAATCCTACCAATAAGACTATTTTTTTTATGAATTCCAACTGGTGAAGCCTGAATATTAATAAAATCAGTGTTCCAGGAATGCTTATTAAACTTATAATTGTCATTAATTCTCTTAAAATTGGAATATTTAAGATTATCGCAATATCTGTAATCATTAGCATTGCAATTAGAACTATGATTAAATTTTTAATCCCAAAATTTTGAAAATTTAAAATCCCTTTTTTGTTATATAAGTCTATTATATCCTTTATCATTCATTGACTCCTAGTTCATCCTAATTTACTTATAAAAACTTATTTGTAGCCAAATATTTGAATATATCTCTAAATCTTCGGTATTCACTTTTATAAAATAAGTATACTTTAAATTATTTTTCCAGTAGTTCCTTATAAACATTTTCCATCATCTTTGCAACTCTGTACCATGTATATGATTTTTCCACAAAATTTCTTCCATTCTTACCCATTTCCTTTGATTTATGGTCATTACTTAATATTTTGACAATTGCATGTGCCAGTTCATCTACATCTTTAGGTGGGACGATAATTCCAGAGTTACTCTTTTTCACATCAGCCGCTGCACCGACAATTTCAGTACTAATTACTGGAGTTTCACATGCAAGTGCTTCAAGAACAACAATTCCAAATCCTTCCTGTTTTGAAGAAATTGAAGGCAACACAAAAACACTGCACTTATTATAATATTCAACTATTTTTTCATCAGGAATAAATCCATGAAACTCCACATTATCTTTTAAGCCATATTTTTCTGTTAAATCTGTATAATAATTTAATAGTACACCTTTCCCACCAACAATTAATTTTACATTAGGTATTTCTTTTTTAACTTTGATAAGTGCTTTTAAAAGATAATCTAAACCTTTGTATTTGTGAAATTCATCTAAAAGGCTCAGGAAAAATAATGTATTTTTTTCTTTAGTTATATTAATTGGCCTAAATTTTTCTACATCTACCCCGTTTGGAATAACTTCAATTTTGTCAGAATAATTTTTTAAATAGAGAGATGAATGCAAATAATTAGGTTGAGTAATAATAATTCTATCAGCTTCATTTAATAATGATTTAAGGGCACTAGCGTTATAAAATCGTGCTATATTGTCTGCAAATCCATTACCAATTATATCATTATGATACGTTACAATTAGTGGCTTTTTTTTAAGTTTAGAGATAA
>CAWIYT010000036.1:0-6205 GCA_963840085.1 uncultured Nitrososphaerales archaeon | reverse complement strand
AAGCATATACCGATTGAAACATTGCAAGGCTTATGATGAATGCAAAAGATACAATAAGTATTTGTTTTACAGAAAATATTGATTTAATCAACTCTTCTATAACTATTTACTAGTAGATTTATTTAAATTTTTTAAAACACTTTTCTTTTGAATAATAGTTTTAAATTTACAATAAAGTAACTCATTAAATGATTGTCAACTTAACTGCCCCAATTTTTAAAAAAAATCTTATCGATATAGATGATGATATTAATTACTTTTAATGAACTTAACAAAAAATAGTAGGTATCAGCAGGTAACAAAGGGTAAGACCTGAAAATACCATACCATTTATCTACTGCTTTTTTAATTGATATTTGGATTGGAATTTCCAATTCTAAATAAATTTGAAAAAGAACAAAAGGTTATTGAACTTCATAGAAAGAAGGTAAAACGCTAAAAGAGATAGCTAAAATTGTTAAAATGTCATTCCGGGACATTTCAAAAATAATAAAAGCATATGAGAGAAAGATAACGCTACAAGCTAAAAGAAAAGAAAATAATCAAAATGGTCAAATAAAAAAACCACTAACAAGTACTCAAGCCTATAGGCTATTTCATGATGGTAAAAAACTTACTGATGTTGCAATTGATTTAGAAATTCCTGCTAAAAGAGCATTGAGATTATGGTCCCAATTTCTAAAATTAGAAAGAATGTATGAATGCTATGAGTTCTACCAGGATTTCAATCTCAGATACCAGACATTTTAGCTATTGGTAGTTTTATTAGAGAGAATAATGTCGATACAAGAAATATTGCAAATGTCTTGAGAACAGCTAATGACGTTAATAACTTGAACCAAACAATTTTAAATCTAAGGGGAGAAATAGAAAAATTAAAACAAAATAAAAATAATTATTCATTAAATCAAAATACTAACTATAAGCCATTGTTACCATTAGGACTACCAGGACATTATTATCGATATTAATCTCTTTGTTTCATATACGTTATTATTCCTGCAAAATATGATATAACTCCAAATTCTTATTTTTTAAAGTTGCTTGTTTCATAGGAGGAATGTCTTTTCTGAATGGCAGTTTTAAAGCATACTTTACTAGATACTTGGTATTAAAATCAAGTTTCCTTAAGGAATCACATTTTTGTAACCATTCGTTAATTATCTGATAAGATTCTTCATACGATAATTTTTTGATTACTATCAAATATGGTGCTAAAATTAAATTTATTATTATTTTTCTATAATCTGAAAATGGATTTGCAAGTATCTTTTTGTCTATCCATTCATAATAATTCCTATTTGTTGTATCTTTATTTTTCTTCTGTCTTTTAGATTTCCATAGCATTTTTTGTCTTTGAATTTGTTCATCAATCTTTTTTTGTATAAGATGGGTTCTAAACTCTTCTACAAACTCTCTAGGTATTGGCGGTCTAATTCCATTCCAGATTTGAACAATTTTGACTTTTTTATTATATTTGGAATTTATTGTTTCAGGTATCCGAAGCAAACACGACTTGAAGGAAGGACTGTTATTTTTATCCGCTTTACATTTGGACAGGTAATCTTTTGCAAATCTAAGAAATTGTTCTGAAGGTTTATCAAATTTAGAAAATTCTGTAATATTTTCTAATGCAGTTGGAATCTCAACCGGTTGATAAATGTGATAACCTCCGCCGGTAAATAAAACGGTAGGAGCTGTTTGCAATTTTTCCTTAATATTTTTTAAAGTGTTGTATAATGCAAGTTCTAATTTTCCGTCGCTTTTAAAATTATTTCTATCGATATCGATAAACAAGAATTCTGGTTTGTACCTTGGAACGTCTTTATATTCTGTCAAATTAGGATAGGCATTGATTCGACAATCTACAAGTTCTGAATCTAGAAAATATTCCAATGTTTCTTCTTTTGAATAGACTACTTTTTGATAACCTAATTTTTTAGTCATTATAGTTCTAGGAAATAGAATAGGTTTCTCTAAATGAGATAGAACGAAATCTAAACCTGATTCTATTTCAATATCTGTAAGTTGTCGATTCTGTAATTTCAATTTTCCTTCATTAGTGTGAATATGTGAAGGCTGTGAAGGCTCTGGGATAAGGGATACCATTTTTAAAATATTTTTTTGTTAATTTCTGTTTGTATTATGATAGTTTTGTAGTTCTTCGGTTGTTGTTGTAGAGGAGGCAGTGATGACCATTTTACTAGTATTATCAAATTTTGTCTATTTCCAGTCTGGCTTACCTGCACTGGTAATCTGTTCTGTAAAAGTAATGTTATTATCAATAATATTTTTTTTTCAAACTAATGACCCCCTTCCGCTGGAGTATTCACAGCCTTCACGCCTTCACCATTTTCCTGTATATTTATTTCAGTAACTTTAATTCTTGAATTATCTTCTTTTGCTAGACTTTCGATTACGTCACGATCAAATATCCAGATATTACCATCTCTTGCATGTTTGACTTTTCCGTCAAAAGAATCACCAAGATAAGCTGGTAGTGTTGTATTTTTATAGACGGTTCCATAATCATTTGTAAAGTATTCATTAGGATTCTTTTCGTTTTCCGTTCCTGGAACCTCGTGCTTAAATTCGTTCCAGATTCTTTTAGAAGATACTTCCGGTCCTTCATGTTTAACCAACGGTGCAACTACTTTTTGCAGTAATATCGATTCAATAGTGGATTCTTTCTTTTGGTTTTTTAAATCAAGGAAGTATTGTAAAGTCTCTATTACTTCAGTCAAACAGTTAGAACCATGGAATAGTTGGATTGAATGTTTGACAAGCTCTTTATCCCTACCTTCAACACCAATATCTAGATTGGGGATTGGATCTTTGAAGTGTTTTAATCTGTAAATTAGTAATAATTTTCGGAATTCCATAAGCTCTTTTAATAACTTTTCTTTTTCAGGTCCACCAGTATTTGTTGGATTTAATACTTCCTTAATGTCGTGTTTTGTACTTCCTTTGATACAATTAATTGGGAATGTTCTGGAGTTTACACCTTTTGCAACAGATTGGCTAAGTGATCTTTCAGATACAATTACCTTAGGACAATAAGAATAGAATGATTCTTGTTTGAGAGTATATGGATTGATTTTCGGAACCGTACCATAATACGAATATCCAGTTTTTAATACAGCCATTAGCTCAGTTATCTTGTCGATTTTATCAGCTTCTTCTAATACAATTGTACATTGTACGGGTTCAACGAATCCTAATAATCTGAATAAATTTGGAGCAGAAGGATCAGTCATTACAACAGTTTTGTATGCAATTGCTCTGAATGTTTCAGCTATAGAGCCTCTTACCACTTCCATTACCACCAACTAAATAATCATATTCAGTAGTTGGAAATCGGTCCTGAAAATGTGAGGTTATTACTTTTATTGTAACAAGTCTTAATTTAGATATAGATTGGTTGTTGTATTTTGATACTATTGAAAAACCTTTATTGTAAAAATAATCAAGGTCTATGTTGTTATCGTCTATGAACTTGTTAATACTGTTTATTTCTTCTATTTTTTCAAATTCATATCTTAAATAGGGACACTCTTCATAACTAGGTGGAATTAAAATTCTTGTTGTTTCTTCTATTTGTTTAAATGATTCAAATGAATTTGTATTTTTATTATATTTTATAAATACTGGTAATCCACCATTAATGAATACTGCTTCGTATAAATCACCCTTACCTAATTGCGAATATTTGAATGTAGTAATTTCTCGTTTAGCTTTTTGCTTTTCTTCTTCTGGTTCTGGCTCATCATTATTATTGGTATTATAATCAGCAAGAATTTTACCTTCGTTATCGTTTAGGAATTTTTTTAATAATAACTTGCTCTCATCTTTGATATCGTATGGTTCTATCTCGTTTAGTAATAATTTGTAGTTATTTTGCCACTTATCTTTATCCGCAGTGAATTTAATTTCTGAATTGATAGTATGATTTACCCAAATAGTAATATTCGCAGTATCAATATTATAGAATCCATATTTTATTAATCCGCTTTGTTTTATTATATCGCTTTGATAAAGTTCGATATTTTTATCGTTAATATCAGTCATTATCATCATCGACTGTATTTTTTTTACAAGGTCCGAACCTTTTGTTTAATTCTTCGTTTACAATATCTCTAATCTTGTCTTCAAAGACATAAACCTGTTCTCCTTGTAACTGCTCAATTGGTAAAGCATAAATCGAGTCTCCGTCATTTGAAACAAAATTTAAGTCTTCATACTTTATTTTTTTATTATTATTTGTAATTGACAACATTTTAGTAGGCAGCCACCTTTCCTTCACTTAAAATCTATTAAATGAATTTTTCTAATTTTTTAATCTCCCAATTTCATTCTGATTCAAATGTTTGGGATAGATAATGTTATAAGAATTTGTTACAGAAGAAATTAAATTACTGTCTCCAATATCGTTATTTGAATCATCTTTTAGGTTGGTTTTTCTCTCTTGGTGGCCCCCAAACCGCTCTTGAGAGAAAGTTTTTATCTTCTCGTTATCCATTTTCTTTACCTTCTTCCAGTCTCATTATTTTCATTAAAATCCCATTTTCTACTGGTTCCTGTATCAGAAATGTCCAACTATCAATTCCAAGCTTTTTTATAACATCTGGGTCTAGTGTTACAACTTTAGAGCTACCAACTTCATGAACTTTCCTTATCCTTTTTGATTCAAACTTATGTTGAAGCATAATTTAATTATAAATATTGATGCATATAAATGTTCTATGAAAACAGAACATAATATGGTACTAAAAGTAAATGTGGTACCTTATATCTAAAATATACAACATGAAGGAGATCCTTACATCTAAGCTTCAAAAGGATATATTAAAACACATTATTTTAAATGAGGAACCAAACTACAAAACTATTTCAATAGAACTAGACAAAGATATAACAACAATTCGTCAAAGTATTGAATCATTATTAAAAAAACAATGTATAACTACTGAATCAGTTAAACCTGGAAAAAAAGGTAAAAAAATTTTCAAACCTACTATTGCAGGATTAGCAATAGGATTAGGTTATCTTGATATCAAGTTTGAACAAATAAAAAATAATGCTGAAAAAGTAACTAACATAGATATATATCAAGAATTTAAAGATAAGATGGGAACTGAAAAATTAGATGACTTTTTAAAAATATGTTCAATAGGATTAATTCATTATGAATTAATTAATAAGGATTTAAATCAGATAATATCAGAATCTTATTCGTTTGTCAAATTTCTATTGAGAATTTCAACAATTGAATTACTTTTAAATAAAAATTTTGATATTGAAAACTTATTCTTATTATATCCAAATGAAACATTTTATAAACAAAATATAAGAGATGTTGTTCCTCTTAAAATACTGAAACTTCAAAAACAAATCTTAATTAAGATAAAAGACAAGTTGCAAAAAACTATTGATCTTTTACCAGAATAACCTTTTATAATTTTGATAGTTTCTTTGGATATTTCATTAATTCTTGCATATCTAATATAGCATCTTTTAAGATTTTTAATTCTGCATCATAGGTTTCTTTCATTGCTTTTAGCTGACTGTCTTTCTCTTGAAGTTTAGCTTTTACAACGTACCGTTCATCTTCATTCTTTTCTTCTAACTTGTCTATTCTTTTCTTTAGCTTATTTCTTTCATCAATTACCAGTGAATCCATTGCCTTTAAGTAATCATCTAATAACTCCTGTTCTGTAGCTCTATAATATGAATCCGATATGCCGGTAGAATGTGACAACAATTTTTCAATGTTGATAGGCTTCATACCACCAAGCTCACAACGAGTTTTGAAAAATTTCCTGTATCCATGGTCCACCTGAAATTCATGTCTCTTTTTACCTATTTCGAGTGTTGTTCTTATTCCTTGTGCAAAGAGAGCTCTTTCCATCAATCTTTTAATTCCAGATGATTTTAGTTTGACTGGAACTGAAGCAATTCCTTTTCCAGTAGGAGTAGTTACATCCCAGAGATTTCTCATTAACCAACTATCTTTTGTTATCAATTCTCCAGCATTTTCACGATAAGCCATCCATTCCTTTAAATGAGAATAAGCTTCTAATGAAATAAATGAAAAATATTCTTCTTCATCATCTGCATATACTCTGATTTTAGCAGCAATAATCTCATTTTTATCATTTTTTATAGGAATAATATTGCATTTTTCTTCAAATAACTGAAATCGTGA
>CAWIYT010000035.1:0-7692 GCA_963840085.1 uncultured Nitrososphaerales archaeon | reverse complement strand
CGCATCGGCCAACTTGCATGATATATTGAACTCTTCTCGGAAAGAGGCAGGGGTGTAGAGCTTCTTTGTGAATGGACTATAGAGACTGACGTTATCCTTAGCAACTGAAATAAATCATTGTCCCAGATATGATTACGAACTGATCTTTAGGGTAACATTGAACGACAGAAGCAATAATGTCATCTCTTTCCGTTTTTAAGAAAATCAGATTGTTCTTAAACCCTTAAAGAGCAGGGAGTATCTTGTCTCTTATACGATTAAATTGGTTAGATGAAGACTGATCAAACAGGATTTCTTCTTTTGTCTTCTCTTCTTTTTTCTTTTTGCGAAGGGCTTTATATTCAGGGTATATTTCTTCTCGAAAGGATTTCCTTCCGATTTAAGCAAACACAAATTTGTTTTGAATTGCTTGGCGTACTTGTGGATCTGTGACATGAACCTTGGTATAACTGGTTGTCCCTTTGAATACCATTTGCTGAAGTTTCCTCAACTTTAACACCTAAACCAATTCCTCAGGGAACAAGAAAGAAAGGAAAAATAGATTATCTTAGGGCTATTTCAATAACTGCATCACTTGTTACATTGGTCTATTCTATTGTTACGTAGGACGGGTTTCTGCACAGACTATTTCTCTTTTAACTGTATCTGCAATCCTATTTGCTGCATTTATTGCAATAGAGAAAAGAACTAAAGAACACTTATTCCATTACACATATTCAAAACAACAAGAAATCTGCTTTCAGGAAATATAGTTATGGCATTAATGGGAGCAGCATGGGTTTCCATATGGTTCTTTTTAAATCTCTATTTACAGCAAATATTAAACTATGGTGCATTGGAAAGTGGCATTGCTTTGTTACCTATGACATTACTAATCATGATAATGATGGTATGGTCTATACCAAGATTAATAGGTAAATTAGGAATTAAATTGAATCTAATTGTAGGATTAGCACTTTTGGCTATAGGAGTAGTTCTATTTAGTTTTACACCTGCTAATACAAGTGAAGGTAACAATAAAATTTTCATGGTCTATGTATTGCCTGCCTCTATTATATCGGCAATAGGAATGTCATTTGCATATATACCTGCATTAACAGCAGCAATAGCAAATGCGAAGAAAGAAGATACTGGCATAGCAACAGGACTTGTAAATACAACATATCAAATAGGTTCTGCTTTGGGGCCTTGCAATAACAGTTGCTATTGCTTATACACATACGGAAAGATTGACTAATCTAGGTATAGCAAATCTTGAAGCGATAAACAATGGATTTCATTTGGCATTCATTGGTGCTGCATTAATAACTGCAATAGCAACAACAATCTCTTTAGTCTATATCAAAAGTTTCTAACATCCTAACCTTATTTTATTCTATTCAAATAATGAATATTAATCATAAAATTTACATATGTTATTTTTTCTAAAAACAGTATATCATGGAGTTAGTGGGATTGACTTCTCGATTGAATAGCGGTTCAGTTATAGCACTTCCTATACCATTAAGAGTTAAATGTAATGCTTATTTTACACATTGAATATTCTAATATATCTTAAATAAATATTAACTTAAAAAAAGAAATTTAAATTTTTTAATATAAAGTTTAATATTAATAACTCTAGAATAAGTTTTATTTGTTTATGTAACTAAGTACAAATATACAGTTGAATCGTTTTTAAAAACAGATTTAAATAACTATGAAATATATCATATTGCTTTTTTTATCATTGTTTGCTACTTCATTACCAATTATTAGTTTTTCGGAAATGGATGAGTCTGTACATCCTACAATTACACAACAAATACCATCAACAAATACGCAATCACAACCAAGTTATCTTATCTTAGCAACAATTATTATTAATGATAGCGGAGGTACAAAAGTACCTTCAGATTTTACAGTAAACATAGTAGGAAAGATAGTAGGAAAGTCGTTTATTCTTGCTTCATTTCAAGCTCTTCCATCACCTGAAATCAAAATTGTTTCTATGCAAGAAGGTAATTATTCACTATCTCTAAATAATATCCAAGGGTATCAAGTCTCTTTCCAAAATGAATGCCAAGGTGATATTAAACCTGGAGAGGTTAAAACTTGTTTAATTACCCTAAATGATGAGGCAACAGCAACAGCACCATTTCCATCAGAAAATGGTGGGGTAGGAGAACAGACTCCACCAACGCCACCTCAATGTTCCACGAATCAACACCTTGACCAAACAACACAACAATGTGTTCCAAATACACCAACGCCACCTCAATGTTCCACGAATCAACACCTTGACCAAACAACACAACAATGTGTTCCAAATACACCAACACCACCTCAATGTTCCACGAATCAGCACCTTGACCAAACAACACAACAATGTGTTCCAAATACACCACCTCAAACTGACACTTCCTTCCACTTTACAGCAGCAGGTGACTTTAGAGATAATACTAATACTGATGAAAACATGGCAGCAGACAATCCAGAGATTGTTCTGATAGTTGGTGACTTTTCATATAATGGTAATGCTGCACAGTGGTGGTCCAAAAACATGGATGCTCTTAACAATCTCAATGTTATTAGTGCTCTAGGTAATCATGATGAACCAACTGATGATTTCCTTAAGTTATTTCCACTCAATAAAGGTAAATGGGAATTTATTCACAAGGTAGGTAATGTTGCTTTTGTTGCTTTTGATACCGAAAATAATAATCCATCAACCATTGAGCCATTATTAGCACAAGCACAGGCAGATTCAACCGTAGAACATATTATTCCATTTGGTCACAAGACATTATTCACTCCAACTCCTGGTAACCCATTGAAACCAGATGCTAATAAAGGATATTTTGATGTGTTTAAAAAATATGATAAAATCAGAATGATATTGGGAGGACATAACCACTTTTACGCTAGGATGAATGCAGTTTCAGGAACCGATTTTGTTTATGTTACTGTTGGAAATGGAGGAGCCAATCCACATCAAGATTCAGGAGAGACTGGTTCTCCACCAAAACAATATGTCAAAAGTAATGGAGCTTTACATTGTGATGTCAATAAAGAAACGATAAGTTGTAAGATGATATCAAATGAAGGAAAAGTATGGGATGAATTTACCATAACCTCTGGTAATCCTCCGAAATCTCAACAAGACCCAGCTCAAGCCCCAAAAATAGTTACACAATACCTACCATCAATGCTCATGCAACAATTACCATCAATAGCTAAGCAATCACATCCAGGTTTTGGAAGTCCTTTTTAAATTAGTATGAGTAAAAGAAATTTCTTAATCCTCTAAGATGGTAATCCTCTATCACTTATGATGTCACCACATACGCAATTAAAGAGTATACATTTCCAAACTTTGTTATTCTTTTTTTATAATGTTCGATTCATCTATTTTATACGTAGATATAGAAGATATTTCTATGGATTTATTATTATTTTCTTTTATATTTTATTTAATAAATACAAATAAATTATTGAAAGAGTCTTCTTATTATAATTTACAATTCAAAAAAAAATTTTTAGCTTACTTAATGCTGCATCATTCCCATAGAATCTTTTTCTCTCAATATCATGGTGCATCATTGGATTAGTAGGGCCATCAGTAGTAGACGTATTCAATCCTACTCCAGTAATTAATGTTCCAAACATTTCATTTGAACTAGAAAAATGTCCTTCAGTTTTACTAACATCTATAGTAAGTCCTAAAACTTTTTTGCCCATAAGATGAATAGTTAAAGGAGCACTTTTGTATTCATTATTATTGTCATCAGAATAGATATCGGCTATCCCCATTACAACTATATCTTTGTCAGTAACTATGACTTTATCTGAAATAAAGTTATCAATATTATGATTATGAGAAAGACTTCCATCTGGTTTTATCATTGTAAAATTAGCAATAAAGTCTGCTTTACTATTATTGCTATTGAATAAGATATTATTATCATTAAGGGCATTATCATTAGTTATATTGTTTATTGTTAATTTCCAAAATCCCCCTTGAATCCATGTAACAATACCATCTTTAATTTGGTTATTTGCAAAATGTCCAAAAGCCTCTATATGTTTTGATTTATTTTGTTCTGCTACATTAGGATTTACTATAGGAGTATTTGTAGATAATGATTGTGCTAAGGCATTTTGAATAATGTTATTCTGTGATGGTATTGACATTAAAGATAAAAATCCAATAAAAATTATAGTATATGCATAGATTTGAAGATATCGATGATAATGAATCAATAACTATACTTATTTTCTTTTCTGTATAAAATAGTTAACTTGAATTAAAAAATAATTAAGATTAAAAACTAAATTAATAAAAACAACAACACCTAATCATTGTCATCTGCATCTTCCATTGCCTCTTCTTCCTCTTCGGTAGCTTCTTTTGAATCTTTAACCTCTACAATATTATATCCCTGTCCATAAACTTCATTTTTGTAAATATTTTCTGTTTGTAAAAAGAAAGAGACTAGCTAAGAGAAGTGAAACTATAGTTATTCCTACTACAGTTATTAAGTTATTCATTCTCCATTAAATAATAGGTATTATTTTATTTAAGTTTTTTATATTGCTTTAGATATGACATTATATTAAATAACAAAAAATACAGAATTATAAAAAAACCAAAGAATTTGTAACGTCAACTATGATAATTCCGATAGCGGTTCTAAAATAAGAGTACAATGTAAATATACTACTAACTTGTATTTAGCTTTTATTATTAGAACTTATTTTACATATTTTTTGAATGTTATGAGGAGAATTCATTAGAAATATTCATGTATTTAGTCCGAAAAGCGATAAACTTGTTCTTTGCCTTATTACTTACAAGTCTACTTATCACACGAGAGTCTGGAAAAATGTTAGACATATAAAAATTAGATGCTAATGAGAGACTCATACGTACAAACTCGGATAGTGAATTATTCTTTATTACTTTAGTACCTTTTCCATCAACATCAAGTCCTGACAATATTGTTGCTAACGTTTGAAAGATTTCTTTCTCAGATGGGGTCACTCTAACCATGATTAGTTCGGTCCTTTCTGCATCTGTAGGTGGTACAGAGGTATTCGATTTGACCTGACTATTATCCAATATTTTACTTTATAAAACGTCATATATATCATATATGGTAGCTCTTAAATTTTGAATAAAAATCTTAAGATAATTGCAATAAGCCGTATTACAATCACTCCTGAAACTCCTTTATTTTTTTCTTTTTTCTCCTTTATAATGATAATATATTAATTTTATATTGCTCATTACTAATATCCAAATAATCAATTCTTACTTTAAAACCTAATTCATAAAAGTGTAATTGCAGAAGGTTAAAGAATTTACTACAATTTTGTTAAACCACATGAAGCATTAGATGGAAAACAACAGCAGAAGAAACTGGATTAAATATAAAAGGTTGAAAATAATTAATTGAAAATGTATAGGCCCAGAAAATTAAAGAAATACAAATTAAAAAAGAAATAGAACAATCGAGATAAAATCAATGTGACATCGAGAAGGACTTTAGTTTCTTTACCTGATGGTGTCTGGAAAATAATTGATAATGAGCTTAAAGGACAGATTGGAGATGGCAATTCAGAACTTATCAGAAATATTGCGATTGCATATCTAACAGAAAAAGGCTATCTGTTAAAAGGAAATAAACAGCAGAATGACCAACTGGCAGCGGAATGGATATACACGATAAAATGATTACTTCATTGGCAGAGATTTTAGAAGAACGGGGATAACTCAATCATGAAGAATGGGAGAAAAAATTCAAAGCAAGTAACACGGATAATCGTTATTTTAAAACTTCAAATAAACTATCTCTTAATTTAGTAAATTCATCTATTCCTTTTTCAGTTATAAAATATGTAGTGAAGGTTTTTCTATTTCTAAATTCCTTTTCTAATGTAATAAGATTATCCTTTTCAAGATATCGTAAGTGACTGTTTAAGCTACCGTTTGAAATGTCCAATCTCTTTTTTAGTGTTATAAAATCAGATTGTTTTTCTTTAAAAAGAATATTCATTATATGTAATCGATATGGGTAAAATAGTTGTATAGATGATTGTAACAAAATGTTATCTTTACTATAATGTGTAGGAAAATGTTGAAGTCTATTTACCATGTTTTTAATAGACAATTACTGTAATATAGTTTTGACGTATTGTTAAAATACAACGACCAGAAGCTAAATACGTTTAAATGTCTTTTAACACGTTGATTAATTTACATAATGACTAACATAGATATGGCTTGGCTATGTTTAGGACTAATAGGCATTGGCTTATTTGGACTAGACTACTTCGTCAAGCAAGATGAAAAAGAGTTAAGAAACAGAAATTGTGTATGCCCAAAGACTCGAAACTAAATGGCATCCACACTCCCCGCTTTTTAGGGGAGATTAATCAAAACTTGTATTTATTCCTATATACCTTATCAAAAATTTTGTTTTGAAGAGTGGGTGTTATTGATTTGCCTACATTTACACCCACTCAGATGGTTTGTACACAAGCAGAGATAATGTGCATTATTACAAGAGAAGGTAGAATAAAAGACTGTTGATTTAAAAATTGGCAAAAACTTATATCGTTTTTTTTCTAAATATAACTTTAGCTTTATTGTCAGAATCTAATGTAAAGAAAGAAGTAATTGAAAAAATTAAAAAATGGTTGGAAGAAGAATCTATTAAATTTAGTATAGTAGAAGAGCCTTATTCGGATTTTAGACTTGATATAAAAAATCCAAATCAAACTATTGTTTTACCTAAAAATAACCAGATTCTATAGAATTTTTAACAACAGCTGATTTAGAAAAGGAAGACCAAAAAACATATGTTGCATTAAAAAATAAAGAAGAAAAATTAAGAATTATTTGGGAGTTAAAACGTTCTTTATTAGAAATCAATGTAGGATATAAGATTGAAAAAGATTTAGAGAATCTAGAATCCGTTACTATTAACAAAATAGTATATTTTGATGGTCTTACTAAAGACAAATTTATGGATGCAAGTTTTGCACTTGTTAGAGGTTTTTCTTTAGTAGAATTGATGTTATATCAACTAAGAGGAAAATATTATACAAATTCAAATACCAAATTTATGTTATGACATGTCCCTTAATCTAACAAAAACTACTTGCACAAAATTAATTTTATTAAAAGAAATAATGTAGATGGAAAAGATATTGTAAATGTTATGAGAACAACTAAGGATGTTAAGAACTTGAATCAAATTTATTATAATCTTAAAAATGAAATAGAAAGATTGAAACAAATGAAAATTAATATTCATTAAATCAAAATACTAATAATTATCAATAACCTGTGCCTTTAGGACCTTTACCCAGATATTATAATTGGTAATTGTTATATAACTTTTTTAACTTTTTATGATTACCACATAACTTTATTTTATTATTAATATTGTTATTGTTATTGATATTGTTACAAGGATGTTTCATCATAAACCATTTATCCCTTTCATAACACAGTTTTTACAAAACCAATGGTCATTTCATTCAAATCTGCATATGTTATTGATAATTTTATGGTCATAACTGCCACTATTAAGGTCAGATGCAGAAATTAATGGGTTGTTAAATCCTTCTTTTTCTTCTTCTTGATTAACCACTATTAAAGAATTCCTAGTAAATTCTGTAGGCGTGAAGGCAGTGAAGGTAAAT
>CAWIYT010000034.1:0-7120 GCA_963840085.1 uncultured Nitrososphaerales archaeon | reverse complement strand
CTTGTTGCGCAACTCATCATTCCTAACACATTTAGCTAACCTATTTTAGTCATATCATGTGAACTGGAAGAAATACAATGAATCTCTTGTTAAACGTGGTGAGATATTACTTGATTTTGATGTTATCGATAACTGGGATTCTGAACTAGAGAAGATGAATGAAGGCAAAGAAGGTAGAAAATTCGTATATCCACAGATTCATTTATCAAATTACTTGGCTACATGAGAGCATACTTTCATTTACCATACAGACAAACTGAAGGCGTAGTACGAGCACATGCTGCAAATACGTTACCATCATCAATTCCAGATTATAGCAGGATTTGTAGAAGAATAAACAGATTAAATATCAAGATTTCTGATAATGATAAGTCTAATTTATATGATGATAACTTTGTAATTGCAATTGATTCTACTGGTGTTAAAGTTACAAACAGAGGAGGAGAATGGATTAGACATAAGTGGAATGTCAAGAGAGGCTATCTAAAGATACATGTTGCCGTAGATATCAAACGAAAGAGAATATTATCATTACAAGTAACCAGTGAACAAGTACATGATGGAAAAGTACTACCCAAATTAGTAGATGATATTACAATAAAGAATAACAAGATAATAGATATGACTATCGCAGATAGTGCCTATGATAGTAACAATAATTTTCAATTTCTATCATTCAAGGGAATTAATCCTGCAATAAAAGTCAGAAAGAATTCCAGATGCAGAAAGACCAATCATTACCAGAGAAACAAGACGGTGAAAATGCAGAAAAATAATTTACAGAATTGGAAGAATAGCGTTAGCTAACTATATGTGAACAAATTTAGTAAATCCAAATCAGACGGTAAAGTATATCCTAAAAAGAATATGATGATGAGGTATGTAGGAATGGATCTACACAAGAACTATTTACAAATTGCAGTTGTAGATGAGAAAGGAAAACTAATCGAGAATAGTAAAATAGAAAATGACATACAAAAGATAGGAAAATTTTTTGACCAGATTAATGGTGTCAAGATAAAAAAGCAGAATACTCACACTAAGGTAGTAATGGAATCTTCTTGTGTTTGGTATGACATATACGAATATCTTACAGAAGAAAAAAATCTTAATGTAAAACTATCTAATCCAATTAAAACAAGAGCAATAGCATCTGCAAAGATAAAGACAGACAAACTTGATGCAATAAAACTTGCTAACTTGTTAAGAGGTGACTATATATCTGAATGTTATGTACCTGATAAAAGAATAATTGAGTTACGTGAACTAGTTCGTCATAGAAGTGCACTGGTTAGAATGCGTACTAAACTAAAAAACAATATTCATGGAATATTACTGATGAAAGGGATCAAAATAGTAGATCATCATCCATTTTCTATTGGCTATGTTGAACAACTAAAAAAATTAAATAATTATAGAATTGATACCTACATCAGGCTATTTTCAAGTATAGATAATGAGATCAGAAACATATCAAAAAATATAATTTCATTTACTAGACGAAATGCAACAACCAAACTATTGATGACAATTCCAGGTATTGGTTATTATTCTGCTCTACTTGTAATGAGTGAAATTGGAGATATAAACAGATTTCCTGATTCTAGTCATCTATGTTCTTATGCTGGATTGGTACCATCAACTCATAGTTCTGGTGGAATAACACATCACGGTCCAATTACAAAAACTGGAAGTAAATATCTAAGATGGATAATGATAGAATGTACTCGTTCACATGTAAGATATAATAAGAAAAGTAATGTTACTACATTTTACAATAAACTAGTCAAAAATAAAGGAAGTTCATCTAAAGCAATTGTTGCTGCATCTTGTAAACTATTGAAAATAATTTATTGGGTAATGAAAGAGAAGAGAGAATATATTAACAAAATCAATAACCAAAATTAGATAGACATAAACATGATCAGCTTTGTAATTACAATTACTATTACAGTTAAGTTGTTAACCACCATTGACCATATGAGGGAAAGCCTCGATAAGCTAACTGTGGAATCTACTTAACAAAAGGATAAAGACGGTAATGAGGGTAAGCCTCGAATGGATAAATATCCGTAAATTAAACTTGTATGTATAATGAGGTGAAAGACACCAGAATAAATAGAATAAAGAACGAAAATATTTAATACATTTCACATGGATATGGTCAGAAGAGATGGATTGTAGAAACTGTCTTCTCCTGTATCAAGAGAATGTTTGGTAGAGAATATGTTACTGCTATCAGGTTTGAGAACATGATAAAAGAAATGATACTGAAAGCATCGTTATATAACTTGTTTCAGAGTCTAACTGTTACATAATTATCAATCTCAGTAGGATAGATTTGATTATCTAGATGAGTTGCGCAACAAAGCAATGAAAGATATAAAATAAATTATCTTTTATGTTTAATTTATATTGAATAAAAATAGATAATGGAGAATGTTTAAACACATTTGTAAAGAGATCATTAATACCCTGTAATGTAAATAATCTTTTTGATTATCATACACGAAATGGTGCTTTAGAAAGACTCATTCCTCCTTGGAGCGGTTTGAATATAGTTAGTCAAAAAGGAGGAATTAATAATGATGCTATTTCAATTTTTCGAATTAATTTTGGTCCAATAAGCTTCAAATGGGTTGCTAAACATTTTGGTCATATTCATAATAAACAATTTCAAGATAAAATGATAAGAGGTCCATTCCAAAAATGGGTTCATACTCATTCTTTTATATCTTATGGATTAAACCAATGCATTATAGAAGATAAAATAGATTATGTCCCTAAATTTGGTAAAATAGGTTCTAAAATTATACAAAAGAGAATTCAAGATTACTTGAATCAATTATTTCTTTATCGCTCTCGTATTTTAGTTAATGATACCAACCTTGAGAGAATGGCATTAGAAAAAGGAAAAAAAATTCTTATTACAGGCTCTCATGGATTAATAGGATCTGCACTTATTCCATTATTAACTAATATAGGAAAGCATAAGATTACTCGTCTTGTAAGAAGTATAAATAATAACAATACGAATATGCATTCTATTACACTAAATAAAAATGAGGATAATGAAAAAAGTATCTATTGGGATCCTGAACATAAAAAACTAAATCCTCACGAACTTGAGGGATTTGATATAATCATTCATCTTGCAGGAGAAAACATATTTGGAAGATGGACAGACATAAAAAAACAAAAAATATTTGATAGCCGTGTTGAAAGCACTAAACTTTTATCTGAATCTTTAACAAAGCTCTCAAATCCTCCATCATTATTAATATGTGCATCAGCGATCGGATACTATGGAAGAGACAGACCTAATGAACTGTTAACAGAAGATAGCAATCCAGGCCAAGGATTTCTCTCTGAAGTATGTCAAAAATGGGAAAATGCAACAAAAGATGCTACCAAGGTAGGAATAAGAGTAGTTAACACACGTTTTGGTGTAGTATTAACTCCAAAAGGAGGTATATTACAAAAATTACTTGGACCTTTTAAATTAGGTTTAGGAATAATAATTGGAAATAAATATCAGCACATCAATTGGATCTCAATAGAAGATGTGATAAAAAGTATTTTTTATTCAATAACAAATAATTCAATTCGAGGTGCTATTAACATTGTATCCCCAAAGCCTGTTACAAATATAGAATTTTCAGACACACTCAAAAGAATATTTAATACAAAGTTATCAATATCAATAAATCAAAATATAACCAAACTAATCTTTGGTGAAATGTCTGACGAATTGTTATCTACAAATACACATATTATTCCTAAAAGGTTACTTTCTACAGGATACAAATTTTTTAATCCAGAATTAGATGATACACTTAGATTCTTACTTGGAAAGATGGAACTAAAATAATATTCAAATAACAACCAACGATGAAAGATTTTTAATCATATGTGAGAACATATACTTGTTATTTAAGGGAAAATCAACATCAAAAATATAATTGCTAATGTTATTCCATATACTGTATGACCTAATAGGCTTATGATAATTGGACCTTTTCCTAACGGATGATTCCATGGATTTATCCCTGTAATTGGTTTATGAATTGGCACAAGTGTAATAATCCAAAGAAAAAATCCATATAATAATCCTATTATCAACATTGGAATTTCATATAAAGATGGAATTAAAACTAAAGCTAGTAGTAATCCAATTCCACCAAGACCTCCATTTAAAAAATGTAGCAAAAAGATTCCCCAAAAATAATTCTTAGCATTAGGAAGTCTAAAAATTTTACATGTCAAAACCTGATTTTCATGCCATTCTAAAATACCTATCAATTTCCATCTGTTCCAAAATGGAATTTCTATAATCGTCATAAATCCCGTAGACATTAAACCGGCCAACAAACTTAACAAAATTGAAAAGGGATCAATTTGCAAATAACTTGCACACATCCATAGATTTTATTATTATTGAATGGTTCAATGCATACTCATAACCAGAAATTCTGATTATTATCAATTTGAATGATATAGTTTCATCTATCTATTATAAATGCAGAGATTCATTTCCTTTTATAAATCTGATATTGTGCAAATAATACTACAATATTTAAGTAATTGTAATTTTTGTTATTTGATTAACATGGTATTTGTGAAAATAGCAATATAGTATAGAGAGACGAAAGAGTAATAAGAACAATATATTGATAATAATTTAATGAAAAAGTTATCAAGAAAAAATATCACAACAAGATCTGTCATGGTTCTCTCTATGATGATGATAGCTAGTGGATTAATGTTATTTTCTTTTAATCTGAATGTAATAATGGGAATTCCTGCAGACATAGTTAAAGGAGATTATCTGTTTGGAAGAACAATAGGTATTGCAGAAGATGAAAATGGAAAACCATTATGGATTATATCTGGAATATGGAAAACTAATTTATCAAATCAAACTCAAGCTGGGAGTAATTCCACTGTTTTCGATGCATCTATTGACATGATTAAAACTGATGGAACCTCAAAACATACTCATACTCTTACTAATTTTGTTTTAGCAGATACTACAAGTCAAAATAACGTTACCGTATTTAATGGCACAGTGACGATTAGTATGCCTAAAGGACCAATTACTGACGTTCCTATAAGCATTAAAGTAATGAATAACAATCTTGGTATAATATACATTGATCCAACTAAAGTAGATAATCACTTTGGTACTAAACCAATATATGGTATACCTTTAGAAGAGAGTGAACACGAAGAGAGTGAACAATATGGAAAGAAATCTTAATTGCTCTAACAAATAATTCTTTTATTTTTCTTTTCATATCCAAAAGTATTATAACAATTTTATAGGAAGAGTTAATATATCATTTATTTTGTTAACAAAGTATGAATTTTAAAAATACTGTTTTTTTTAGTGGTATGGCTGTTTTATTATCATTTTTGATTTTGAATAGTGTGACATACCATTCTTCATTTGCAGCAACGGAATATGAACACAAAACAATGTGGGGAACAAAAGGTGTTGCCATTGGTCAATTTAATCAACTAGGCGGTATTACTACTGACTCTGAAAACAACATTTATGCTGCTGATTTCACAGGTCGTTCAAATATGATTCAGAAATTTACAGATAATGGATCCTTTATTCTTGGTTTCGGTGTATTAGGTAGTGGCCCACAATTTTTTACTAATCCTTCTGGTTTAGCTGCTGACTCTGAAAACAATATCTATATTGCTGATTTTGGAAATCCTTCTTATGCTATTAAAAAATTTAGCAAGGATGGAAACTTTATAGACACCTTTGGTTCCTTTGGTCTTGGAGATGGAGAATTTATTAACCCTGGTGGACTAGGTGTAGATAAAGAAAATAATATTTATGCTACTGATTTCGGAGAAAATAATAATGTACAAAAATTTGACCAAAATGGTAATTTTATAATGAAATTTGGTACTTATGGAACTGGTGATGGACAATTCTTGAATCCAACTGATGTAGCCATAGATTCACTTGGAAATATATTTGTAGTCGACTCTTTTAACAACCGTGTACAAAAATTTTACCAAAACGGTAATTTTATAATGAAATTTGGTACGCCAGGAACTGGCAATGGAGAATTTAATAATCCTTTTGAAATAGCAATTGATTCTTCTGATAATATTTTCGTAATTGATAATGATAACAATCGCGTACAAGTTTTCAATAGCGATGGTGGATATATTACTCAATTTGGTAATCAAGGTTCAGCAGCTGACAGGATTGAAGATCCAATTGGTATTGCAATTGATACTTCTGGTAATGTATACATAGGAGATGGAAAAGATGCTGATATACATGTATTTAGCCCAGTAAAATAATATAATTTTTTAATTTGTATTTGTTAGAAATAGAATTAAAGTAAAGTAATGTAGAATTAGGCCAAAAATACAGATATAAAGTTATTATTTCTTTTTTATTAATTTTTTACTATTTATTTGAGGCTGGGTCATAATTCAATGAATAAACAAGTTTCAGGATCCTAACAATAGGGTACTACTAACAACTGCAATAATACTACTGCTATATTACTAAATTCTTGTATTGCTATCTTTTGTTAATTTGTTGGTGGCGTTGATGAAAAAGTTTTTCACCAATACATCATCTTTGATATAGAGTGTATTAGCTTATTATATATTAAAAATAATATAATGGTATTTTTATTTCTAACCTGGTCCCAATTACTAAGTCAAGTGTCATTATGAATATCATAACACCATCATCCAAACATTCCGTCTACATATTCAAGAATTTAGTTATTTTAGTTAAATGATATGACATGTAACAAGACATTTTACTTAGTTGGTTTGTAGGTTAATCTTCCGTACTCGCCGCGTTTTAATCGAACTATTATAGGATTGAAAGCAAACGGTCTCCTATGGTAAAAGCAATGCTGACAAAAGGTTTTAATCGAACTATTATAGGATTGAAAGAGTGATAGAGATAACGCATATACGGTGATTGTGATATGAGGGGAAAGTGTTAACAATATCGTACATGGTGATTGTGATAGAACGACTGATCGTCTATAAAATGATAGTGATAATAGCTAATATCTATACTTTTTCCATCAGTACACAGACATTTTAATAATATTTTAAAGTAAATCAT
>CAWIYT010000033.1:0-10824 GCA_963840085.1 uncultured Nitrososphaerales archaeon | reverse complement strand
CTGAATAATCTGTCTAATAAAAATTGTATTGCAGAAAGGCTGTGTTAATTTAAGGATAATTGATTGCATTCCACGAGAAATGGAATCTTATTTGTTGTAATGGTAGTATTATATATGCATATACGAATATCTTGATCCAATTGTATACATGTTGTAGATCACAATTTTGTTTATTGTTATTACATGGATAGTAGTCATCAAAACATTCAGTTCTATCCTTGAAATACTGCATCATCCTTTCAATTAGACTCTTCTCTAAAGAAGAATGCAATCTATGTTTTAAATGTAAAAAAGTACAGGTTTGTTATGGATACCATGTTCCACTATCTGTGTAAACTGTTGTATGTCTACCATATTTATCAACTAATGATTAACTAATGAAATTCTCTGCTACAAACATGTTTCTTTCATCTGAAATATTAATACCAAGCACAGATTTATGAATTGGTTTAATACAAATCCATAACCAATAATGTTGATTACCAATCTGCATAACAGTTTCATCTATTATAAAAGCAGATACTCTTTTACGTTTATAGATCTGATATGAACCAAACCTTTGAATCCAATCCCATACAGATACGTAACTTCTGTATTTTCATCTTTGAATGGTTCCAATCCTCTAGAAGTATTTCGTAGACTAAGACCAATAAGAAAGTACAAATACAAAGAATACATTACAATAATTGTGGATGTTCTTTTTATTTCTTTCAAATAATCTAATTATTACCATAATAGATTAAAAATAGGACATTCACAGCTAAATCTATTTCCTTAACTTAACACAGCCTGCAGAAAATTAAAATATCCCCAGCTCTGTCACATTGTTATTAATTTTAGGTGAGAATGATAGAATGTCAATTCAACAAGGTTCAGCTGGTGGTGTACCAGTTTTAATATTAAAAGAAGGATCTACTCAAACAAAGGGAAGAGATGCTCAAAAGAATAACATAACAGCTGCTAAACTAATAGCAGAAATTGTCCGTTCAACTCTTGGTCCAAGAGGTATGGATAAAATGTTAGTAGACACATTAGGCGATGTTACCATCACAAATGATGGAGCTACAATTCTTAAAGAAATAGATGTACAGCATCCTGCAGCAAAAATGATGGTAGAAATTAGCAAGGCAACAGATAATGAAGTTGGTGATGGAACTAGTTCTGTGGTAATATTAGCTGGTGCATTGATTGAACAAGCAGAGGATCTTATATCAAAGGATGTTCATCCCACGATTATAGTAGATGGATATAGAAAAAGTGCCCAAAAAGCGATTGAAATTCTTAATAAAATAGCACAAAAAATAGATGTCGAGAATGATAAGAATGATTTACTTAAAGTAGCCAATACAGCAATGCAAACTAAACTTGTCTCAAAGGAAGCTGGGGAATTAGCTGAAATTGTAGTAAATGCAGTTCTAGAAGTAGCAGATAAGCAGCTTGATTCAACCTACAAAGTAGATATTGACGATATTAAGGTAGAAAAGAAAGCAGGTGGATCATTGAGAGATACTACTTTAATTCAAGGAATAGTCCTTGACAAGGAAGTAGTTCATGGAGGAATGCCAAAGAGAATTGAAAATGCTAAGATTGCATTATTAAATTGTGCTTTGGAGATTGAAAAGACTGAATTTGATGCAAAAATAAACATTAGCTCTCCAGATCAGATGAAAATGTTTCTTGAAGAAGAAAATAGAATGTTAAAAGATATGGTTGATAAAATTAAGAACAGTGGCGCTAACGTGGTAATTTGTCAAAAAGGGATTGATGATATAGCCCAACACTATTTAGCAAAATCTGCTATTCTAACCGTTCGTAGAGTTAAAGAAAGTGATATGACAAAATTAGCAAGAGCTACTGCCGCTCGTATTGTAAACAATATAGATGATCTAAGTCCTGACAATTTAGGTAGTGCTGACTTAGTTGAAGAACGAAAAGTTGAAACTGATAAATGGGTATTTATTGAAGGTTGTAAACACCCAAAAGCCGTAACTATTTTGGTACGAGGAGGGTCTCAGAGAGTAGTAGATGAAGCAGAACGTTCTATTCATGATGCAATAATGGTCACAAAAGATGTTTTGGAAAAACCATTTATAGTTGCTGGAGGAGGATCCCCCGAAGCTTATGTCGCAGGGAGACTTAGAGAATGGACGAGTACATTATCAGGAAGAGAGCAATTGGCTGCTGAAAAATTTGCAGATGCTCTTGAGGTAATACCTATCACATTAGCAGAAAATGCAGGAATGGATCCTATAGACTCAACAACTGATCTTAGAGCAAAACAGAGTAAAGGTTCCAAATGGATGGGCATTGATGTTAAAACTGCAAAGATCGTTGATATGTCAAAGTTAAATATATTTGAACCATTAAGTGTAAAAGAACAGATAATTAAATCTGCAACTGAGGTAGCATCGATGTTATTAAGAATTGATGATGTAATTGCATCCAGTAAATCTGCAGGTGGAATGGGAGGAATGCCGCCAGGTGGAATGGGAGGAATGCCGCCAGGTGGAATGGGAGAAATGTAAATATCTCATTTAACTTTTTTTAATTCTATATCAATTACTTCCTTAATCCAAATACCAACATTTTCTAATTTTGATAATTTATCAAGATATTGATCCCATGTTAAATTTGTAGAACAAGCTTCATTCCATTTCTTATAATTTTCTTTAAGATATCTTCTGGCTTTATTATGATAAATACAATATTCAGAATTTTCTATCCTTATCCTTTCACATATGATGCATTTCATTAGATTTCGTTATGTTGTTATTAGTATATTAAAAAGAACTATCATTATTAATCTCAACAATAATTTAAAAAAGGTATTTATATTTATTTTAAATGCTATCTTGTATTGAATTATAGTAAGAGATCAAAACTCATTCTTGTAATATCAGTAATTTATTTAATTTTCTTTTTTGCATTATCAACAGGATTAATAAATGCTATTCTTGAAGGTGTAAATGTACCTGAAGGACTTACCATTGTACCATCAAGATCACTACAAACAATAAGCGAAACAATAATTATTACACTAATACTTTTTGTAGGTGTATTTGGATCTTTTCTAGTATATAAGTCAGGACACTCAAATACTCCAAAAACACAATATGGGTTTTTAGCTGGAGGATTTTTTGTTATCACAATGTCGTTAATATTAGGATTAATGATAATAAATATAAAACTTAATCTATAAAGAATCATTTAGTAATTCTAATTATTATTATTATTTATATTTTAATTAAAGCCAATATATTATTTTACTAATAGTTTTAATTCTAATTATAATTACTTAGATCCTTTAAATTAATGTTCATTCTTTTTCCTAATATGCTCATAGGTTTACTTATAGGTCGTTTTCAACCGTTACATCTAGGACACATTGAAGCCATCAAATTTGCAATGCGACAGCTTTCAACATTAATTATCGTTGTTGGAAGTGCACAAAAAAGTTATGAACTAAGAAATCCTTTTACCGCAGGTGAAAGGATAAAAATGATTAGAAATACTTTAATTCATATTGATGAAATTGATATTCGTAATATCCTTATAATTCCAGTACCTGATACAACTATTCATGCATTATGGACTCATAATCTTGATTTATTAGTTCCACCATATGACATTATTTTTACAAATGATCCGTTTACAATAGCTTTATTTCAAGAAAGACAAAAAAAAATTATTCAACCTTTATTATTTGAAAGACAAAAATTCTCAGGAACCAAAATTAGAGAAAATATAGTTAAAAAAGAAAATTGGAAAAACTTAGTCCATTTTGAAACTGTAAAAGTAATAGAAGAAATAAATGGTATAGAGAGATTAACTCTTCTATGGAAAAAATATAAAGAACGCATCAATGACTGACTAATATTATTTTGATAGAATTAAATTATAATATCTAGTAAGTTATAGTTATGTCAGCTAATGATGATCTTCAATCCATTCTTGATGGTATTAAGGTAGGTGATATCATCAATGTGGTTTTAAATAATAATTCTATTATATCGGGAAGATGTATGCCACGATATGAGTCTAGTGAAAAGGATCATATAATAATTAAATTAAACAATGGTTATAATATTGGTATAAAGTTAAATAGGATAAAATCTATCACCAAAGTTTCTTCATTTTCTATCGTAACAGAAGAACTACTAGAGAAGAGCCTAGACAATTCTATATCTTTGAAATCGCAATATAGAAACGATATTGCTCTCTCAAAAATGTCTAATTTACCTAAAATAGCTTTAATTAGTACGGGTGGAACTATTGCTAGTAAAATAGATTATCGAACCGGAGGTGTTACATCTGTTTTGTCAGCTAAAGATCTATATACTTCAATTCCAGAACTTTCTCTTTATGCTTCAATCGATACTGAAATTTTATTTAATGAATATAGTGAAAACATTGGTCCAACACATTGGAACTTAATAGCTAATAAAATAATTGATAAAATAAATTCTGGAATCTATGATGGAATAGTAATATCTCATGGTACTGATACAATGAGTTATACAGCAGCTGCATTAAGTTTCGCATTACAAGATCTTCCTATACCTGTTATACTAGTTGGTGCACAAAGATCTTCTGATCGACCTTCTTCTGATGCATCTTCTAATCTTATTGCATCCATTATTTTTGCAACCAAATTAGATTATTCTGGTGTATTTGTATCTATGCATGGTAGCATATCTGATGAACAAATACACTGTCACTTAGGTACAAGAGTAAGAAAAAATCATACAAGTAAACGAGATGCTTTTAAGTCAATAGATATTTCTCCAATAGCAGTTGTAAAAGAAGATCAGATTGAAATACAAAAAATTCCTTCAAATATAATTTTACAAAAAAAGAATAGAAATAAAATAAACAAAGAATTCAATGTAATACCAAAAATTAAATTCGACGATAGAGTTTTTCTATTAAAATACTATCCAGGACTCAATCCTCTAATACTAGAAGATGTACAAAAATTAGGATACAAAGTAATTATTATAGAGGGAACCGGGCTAGGTCATATTAATAAAAATTTCTTTTCTTATTTAAAAGAAGTGATAACGTCTGGAATGTTAGTTTTTATGACATCTCAATGTATTTGGGGCAGAACCAATCTAAATGTCTATGATACAGGCAGAGACCTAGAAAAGATTGGTGTAATATCGCTATCTAATATGCTTTCTGAAACTGCCATGGTAAAAGCAATGTGGCTTTTAGCAAATTATAATGATTTAGATTATATCAGAAATAAAATGCAAGAAAATATTTCAAATGAGATTACTTATATAATTCCTATTGTAGAGGATACAATTTCATAATAGTTAAAATTATACAATTTTATCCATGATTGATGTGACTATTAATATGAATGAAATAATTTTAAAAGTTGGTTTTGAAATTCATCAGCAATTATCTACTAAAAGCAAATTATTTTGCAACTGTAAATGTTTGGAAGCAAAAAAATATGATTCTACTTTTTTAAGGAAATTACGGCCTGCCCAAAGTGAATTAGGCTCATACGATCGAGCCAGTATCTTTGAATTTACAAAAATGCGTACAATCAAATATCATTCATCTTATATTTCGAGTTGCTTGGTTGAAGCAGATGAAGAACCGCCACACGAAATAAATAGAGATGCTATGGACACTGCATTGATAATCTCTCTTGCTCTTCATTCTAACATTCTTGATGAAATAAATGTTATGAGAAAAATAGTGATTGATGGATCAAATACCTCTGGATTCCAAAGGACAATGTTAATTTCTTATGGTGGCTATTTACAAGTCGAAGAAAAAAAAATAGGAGTACAGACTATTTGTTTAGAAGAGGATTCTGCAAAGTTATTGTCAGATGATGGAGAGTTTAGAGAATATGGACTAGATAGACTTGGAATTCCATTAATTGAAATTGCTCTTGAACCTATTACTGGAACACCAACAGAAATAGTAAAAATAGCTCTTACTTTAGGAAGACTTTTGAGAGCAAGTAAACGTGTAGCTAGAGGATTAGGAAGTATTAGACAGGATGTAAACATATCCATTAATAATGGAAAAGGTATTGTAGAAGTAAAAGGAGTTCAGAGACTAGATCAACTCATTAAAGTAATAGAATATGAAACAATTCGACAACACGGGTTAATTTTAATTGCTAACAAATTGAATAGAGAAAGAGAATCAAATAATATCATAATCGGAGATAAAATTTTAGATATTACTGACATTTTAATAGATTCACCATCTAAAATAGTCAAGAAAATTATTTCTAACAAAGAGAATATTTTCAAGGCTATCCGTGTTAAAGGTTTTAAAGGTTTATTTGGGTTTGAACCTTATCCAGATATACGGATAGGTAAACAATTAGGAGAACTAGTACGATTTTATGGATTTAGAGGTATATTTCATTCAGATGAGTTACCTAATTATGGTATAACAGATGTAGAAGTTAAAAAGATCAATGAAATTTTGGATATTGATACCTCCAAAGATGGTTTTATTATTCTTGGTGGACCTAGAGAAAAAATGTCTATTGCGATAAATGCAATATGTGATAGACTTAATACTGTCAGCTTAGGTGTTCCGTCAGAAACTAGAGCAGCTACAATGGATGGAAAAACAATATACAGTAGACCTAAACCAGGATCTGCACGAATGTATCCAGAAACAGATATACCTTCATTTAAAATAACAGATGATCTTCTTATTTCTCTAAAAGAAAAAGTTCCAAAATCTTGGAATGAAACTATTTTATCGATAGCAAAGAAATATCAATTAAATAAAAATTTAGCTGAAAAAATTTTTGATTCTAATTATTTTGAAATCTTTGAAGTGCTTACTGATTTAACTAAAATCTCTCCATCATTTATAGCATCAAAACTCACTGAAGATATTTTAAATTTAGAAAGACAAGGTTATGATTCTAGTATATTAAATAATGATATTCTTTTAGATATTTTTAAAAGACTTGATGATGGTCTTATTGCTAAAGAATCAATTAATTTAATTTTCGAAAAGTTGATGAGTAAGACAACAAAAAATGTTGATGAATCAATTAGGGTTCTTGGGATAAAATCAATTAGTGAAGAAGAACTTGAAAAAATCATTGATAAAATTATAGAAGATAATATTTTGATTATACAAGAAAAGAGAATGGAATCTACAAGTACCTTAATGGGAAAATGTATGGCTATTCTTCGCGGTAAAGTTAATGGAAAAAAAATAAATGACTTAATAAATAACAAATTAAAGATCATATTATCACAGAATTAATAGATTTTCTTAATGTTAGTTCTATTCTTATATTTCAATAAGTCTTAATATTTAAATTTAAAATTTGTTTTGAATTAAAAGGATTGAAGTTTTATTGATTGTTTTATAAAAGAATACATACTATTTATTTTATACTTTATTAAATAGAGAGAACATATTTGTTATTCAATATTCTTTTCTATCATTTTAATAATTGTATATTTAATATGAAAAATACTTTAATAACTAATATTTTATCGTAATAAATTATCTTATTAATTTTATTAGTATTTTCTTTTATTGTATCTTTATGTTTATAATATTTAGAGACTATATTCAGTAAAGAATAATTATTTTATTCTGTTTCCGATTAATATAAGAATAAGTAGTTTAATTATATACTTATCTATGGATAAAAAAACAAAATCCAGTAGTAGAAAAACAAATAGAAAATCTACATCTGCAATGAGTACAAAGAAAACAACAACAACACCAGCAAAGAAAACAACAACAACACCAGCAAAGAAAACAACAACAACACCAGCAAAGAAAACAACAACAACACCAGCAAAGAAAACAACTACAAAAAGAACAACAACACCACCACCAGCAAAGAAAGCAACTACAAAAAGAACAACAACACCACCACCAGCAAAGAAAGCAACTACAAAAAGAACAACAACACCACCACCAGCAAAGAAAGCAACTACAAAAAGAACAACAACACCACCAGCAAAGAAAGCAACTACAAAAAGAACAACAACAACACCGGCAAAGAAAGCAACTACAAAAAGAACAACAACAACACCAGCAAAGAAAGCAACTACAAAAAGTAGAACAACTGAAATTAATGAACTACAAAAATCATCAGAAAATGTTTCACAACCTCCAACAGAAACTCCAACAGAAACTCCAACAGAAACTTCAACAGAAACTTCAACAGAAACTTCAACAGAAACTCCAACATAGTACACTCAATCGGAAACTAATTCAAATTAATATTACACTAGTATGATGATATCTGCATATAGTAATCATCATTTACTTTATCCAATTATTTTTTTCCTATTTTTATTATGTAGTCAAATTTATTCATTTTTACAAATTAAATTAATTAATGATGTAAATTATAAATATCGAATCGCCATCAGAATGATTGTTAATCTTATGTATTAATCATTCTTATATTATTGAAATACTTTAATCAATTTAATCTCTATACCATTTAAAAAGTAATTATTCTTAATAAAGAATATTCACTAATATGAAAAATTTCTATAATCTTAAATATTTGTTTTTAAACAAATCCTATTTTTATCCAAATTCTTTTTCTTCTATTATGAAATCTAACCTTTGGTTCTTATACTTCTTTTATTATACTAAGAGATGAAGTATTTGGTCTATATCCTAGTAAGGTCAAATAACTGAAATATAGGATCACACATAATTTTTTATTTAATTGTAATAGATATTGTAATAGATATTATAATATGAATTTCATATTTATATTATTACTATATTTTATCTATCTCTATATTCATTGGTAATTTTTTCTTCATTGATCAAAGACTTTAGAGTTTTTAAGCTTATTTTATATATTAGGTACATTTGTAGCTGGTATATCTTATGATGAAATCGCGTATGTATGATTCTACTAAGTTAATTTTTATTAAACTACTAAAATTATTTGAAGACTCAATCGAGGATGTTGTAGCAATAACTAGAGCATTTAGTATTGCATATGTTATTCATAGAGGAAAATTCTATGATAACATAAGATCAGAACCGTACATTAACCATACTCTCAGAGTTGCACTGATTCTTGCTAGTGAATTAAAGGTAAAGGATAAAGATGTTATAATTGCTGCTATTCTTCATGATGTCTTTGAAAAGACATGTACAAATCCATTTCAGGAGGATCTTCTTAAAAAAACAATTGGAGATAAAGCACTAAATCTAATTTTATCTACAACTAAATTTAATATAAAGAATATTGAATCCAACGAATATTGTAAGCTAGTTTTAAAAAGTTCCAAAATTGTAAGATATCTTATACTAGCAAATAGATTAGACAGTATACGAATTTTAAAGAGTTCTATTCACAAAGACAAGATACAGCGATTCAAAAAAGAAACTCAAGAATATTTTTTACCAATTGCTAATTTGACTGATGATAATTTAGTTTTTAAATTATCTGTTGCAATGTACAAGAATTAAAATAACTTGAATATAAATTCACCTTCAAAATTGATTTTTAATTACTTCTAATTTATAATCTAATTGGAGCTAAATATTTTAATTTATTATTAGTCTAAATCTTTTATAATCTTTCATTGATTAATAATTTCATATTAAAATATATCATATATATATGACTTCATAATTTCAAATTTTTTTATATTGATAATCTAAAGTTATTTTTCCTGACATCTTTTTTCGATATTTTTTTTATGGTTTTTCCAATGCTTTATACATCCAATAAATTTATGTTCAGTACAACCACAAATAAAGCATCGATCAATTATTTTTCCTGAATCTTTTTCCAATGCTAATTATAAAACTCCTAACTATATTAATTTATTATAATTTTAGGAAACAAATAATAGTTATGATAATTATTATATAATTTTAGATAATACTGTAAAAATTTAATTATTTAAACATGGATTTCCTTCAATATTGACAATATAATTTTCGCCATGTGATACAATATTATATCTACAGCCGACAATTTTGCTTACAACATAAAGATTTGTCCTTAAATGTTCGGTAACTTCTCCTATCAAATACCTTGATCTACCATTTGCTAAACTTGCAGGTATTACTAACATATCTGCAAGATACTGATCAATACAAACGTTTTTATTGTAATTTTTTAGAAATTTGGTTGCTGCTTCTTTTCCAACATATTCAGCAGATTTGTTTATTTCTCCTATTGAATCTCCTCCAATATAAGGCCCAAAGTCAGATTTAGAATAAACTAAAATCGATGTTCCTGGTGAAATAGCATTTTCAATAGATGCCATACCACTGTTACAGATTAACTCATTTCTTTCTAATGTTAATATAGCTGAAGATATTTGGCGATCTAATACATGGCGTGGCAAATTAGAACAAATTCCTATGATTTTTGGATCAATTCTTTTATTATCTATAAGATCAATTAAATCTAAGTTTTTACAGGGAAAAATTTTTGCATTAACAATTCCACCTCCCTTTGGATAATATCCTCTTCTTAATACATCAATATTGAAGTTTATTCCAATAATTTTATAAGCCTCTGAAACTACATATCTCAAATAATCAATTGTAGGGCTCATTCTAACATCTGTTCCACCAATAATTTGTATATCGATAAATTTTTTAGATAAAGCTATAGATGGAATTAATGCCTGTAATACCATAGATATACTTCCAGCAGTACCAATATCGACTTTAATTGCCTTGGAATTATCTTCAAAATATTTATCATCTATATTAGGTATAAATCGTAAGAATTGGCTTCCAAGAATGAGATTTTCAACTTTAGCATTGAATATATTTGCAAGTGTTTTTATTGTATGAATATGTTGAGCTTGC
>CAWIYT010000032.1:0-21729 GCA_963840085.1 uncultured Nitrososphaerales archaeon | reverse complement strand
CTTAATTCACCATTGTTTACTTTTATGCCCCAGTTTGATCTGGTTTTTGTTTGTGTTTACAATGCCATGTATTTATTGTAAAGCATAATCTTTAGACCAGCCTCAATTTTCTGTGCACTAAACTTCTTTGATAAGAGATCCTCTCCAAATACTCTTTTGATTGCAGAAAATACTATTTCAGCTATCCATCTCTTCTACCTGCATCTTTCAAATCCTTCTTCCATCCACATCATATCCCAATTTCCTGATAAGTAGGACCTCATCTCTTCTTAATGGACAACATTTTTTGATCTGACTGACGCATTTTTTCTAATCTTTATTGCCGGTTCTGCATTAATCTTGTTGTCAAGTATGTTAAAGTTATTTCTCTGTTATCATATGCTTTGTCTCCGTACACTTTGTCTATATCATATTTACTGCTACTGCTTCCTCTGTACCTAGAGGTCCAAACTTTTTTGTGTCATGTACATTTCCTTCTTTAGTTATCCTAAATGATACTCTACTTTCTTTGACTTTTCGTCTACAGATATATGTAGTTTTACAAACTCCTTTTTCTTTTCACGTTTCCATTTGTCTTCTATATGTAATCACCTTTCTTTGAAATTGTCAAACCTGATGCATCAACAATAAGTGTTATAGGATCATCTTGAAAATCTAGATTCCCACCAACAGATGGTTTTATTTTGATGATTCGTCTCCTGTGATATGTGTAAAGTGTATCTCTTCAATTCTTCTTACATAGTCTGATAATCCACGTACTATTCCCTGCACAGTACGGTATGGAATCTTGAAACCAATCTTTAGGAATGCTAAAAACTGTATGTAATTATCAGAATACTGGAATGGTGCTCCCACTTTGTCTTTATTCATATTCTTGATTTCTTCGTTGTTGGATGATCTGATGAAATCTAAATCTATTAGAACACGTCCACGTTCTATCAAAGATTCATTATAATCATGCCATGATTTGTTTGCTGGCATGTGTTAGAATAATTGGAAGAAAATGATAAAAATTATGCTACAAACTAAGTAGTATGATAAAGTAATTAATAATATTCAAATATTTTGCTAAAAGTTTACAAAAAATGTTTCATTCATTTAAAGCAATAGAAAGATAAATGTATTTGGTATTTCTCTTATCAGTTAATTTTATTGAAGGGAAATATTTAACAATCATCAACTATCTTAATAATTATACAAAATAATCCTATTACTCTCAATAGAAAAAAAAGAATATTATTAGTTGATGATGAAAGGGATATTTGTTTAGCTCTAAAAATAGTTTTAGAACAAAATGGATTTATGGTAGATTACTATTATAATCCTATCAAGGCACTGAAAAAATTCAAATCAAATTTTTATGATTTGTTAGTTATTGATATAAAAATGTCCCCCATGAATGGATTTGAGTTATACAGTGAAATAAAAAAAAGGATATCAAACCAAAAATTTGCTTCATAACAGCAGATGAAATGTTGGATGATTTAAAAACCAAGTTATCCTATGACTGTAAAATTATTAAAAAACCTATAGAAAATGAAGAACTGATTCTAATAATCAATAATTTACTAAATGAATAAAATGAAAATTAGAAGAGAATAATGACTATAAACTACCATTGCGGTAAGGAACAGATTGTTTATTATATATAATGTATAATGATAGGTATTTCTATAAAAATTAAATTTTAATTAAAAAAGTTATTATTATATATGCCTTCAATTTGTGATTTTTATCTAAAACTTTTTCTGCAACTCTTACTGCTACTCAGAAATGTTACTACCAGTCGATTTGGTATTATTCCCTTTAACTAATATGTGACTCATATTTACTTCTTCCTCTTAGAATCCGTTATTATGGAACATATAGCTTCCTGGACTCTCTATTTTGCTTCTACAATTGCTGCATCACCATGAAATACTGCAATTGTTTGAACTTAATTTGGTTCATTCGAAAGTATAGTTGATAAATATACATCAACTATGGTAATATGAAGATGTAATGGAGATAAGTGGTTTCTCATGTTAATGATATAGTCTCACTTAATAGCAAAGTTCAAATTTCTAGAATTGTTTATTATAGAAAGGGACCAAAAATTAGGTCAAATTTGTTTCACATCCCACTGGCCCCATTGAACTCTGGGTTCCAATCCTATCCTTTACTAGAATTCATGAAACAATAATGATATGGACTAGAAATTAACCTTACTTTTATTACTGACTTATTTTTAGATAAGAAACTTATCCTTACCATTTATAGTTTATTTTTTCATTATATTTCACTTGTAAAAATATTGCAAATGTTAAATTATTTATATTTTATTTAAAGACCATAATTGAATTTTAACAATTATTTCCTAGTTAGTTTACTTGTTGTTACTATTTTTTCTTCTACTACATTATTTAGTGATAATTTTTTTGACCAAAGCCATAATATAGATAAAGAAAATAATCTTAGCCCTAATTTGTTACAAAATTCTTATGCAATTGAGGAAGATGAAGATGATGAAGATAATGATAAAGGTGAGAATGAAGAGAAGGATTTTAACAACAAGAAAGATAATTCAATTTTTAATATTGTAGCTGTAGGAGATTTTGATTGCAATGGTGATGCAGAAGATACTGTAGAAAATATTATTGAATCAAAATCCAGAACTAGTATTAGCTCTTGGTGATTTCTCATATAGTGGAGGTGCGGACTGCTGGTTAGACTTGATAGAACCAATAGCAGATAAAACTAAGATAATTTTTGGAAATCATGAAGATTCAGAAGAAGACTATGAGGATTTTTTTGGCTTGAAAGAACAATACTATTCTTTTAATTATAAAAATGTACACTTTTTGGCATTATCTACAGAAACCGATTATGATGATGATTCAGAACAATATGAATTTGCTATCAGAGACCTTGAAAAATATTCTAAAGACCCATTTATTGATTGGATCATTGTATCTTATCATCGATATATATATGGTTCTGGTTCTCTTGAAGAAGAAACAGATTTTAGAGAAACTTATCATCCACTTTTTGACAAATATAAAGTAGACCTTGCTTTACAAGGTCATCTTCATGTATATGAGAGAACATATCCTATTACTTTTAACAATGAAGATGATGATGAACCCCTAGTACAAGATTACAATCCCAATATCTATAAAAATCAAAAAGGGACTGTCTTTGTAACTGTTGGAACAGGAGGAGCTCATGAAATGTCATTATCTTCATTAAAAGATTTTTCGGCTGAAGGAGTAGATGGCAAATTTGGAATTCTAAATATTGTACTAGAAAGTGACCAAAAGACATTAACAGGTACTTTTATTGAAAATGGAAAGAAAAAAGAAGTTATGGATGAATTTAAAATAATAAAAGATAAAAAAATTAAATCTTAAATATAATAAGCAACAATCATTTTTTTATTATTATTATATTTTATATATCTTTTAATTTATTATCTTATTATTTAGTAGGTAGAATTATTTTAATCAATCAATCAAACAATTAATCAGCAGCAGAAGAAGAATCTGAAATTTTTCTTTCAAAAATATTCTGATTCAACATATAAAGATAAATCTCTTATTATTTAAAAAGATTCAAATTCACAAATACTAAAGTAATAATTTGATTTAGAACAATAAGATATATTGTAAATCTAAATATAATTTCTAACAGTATTATTGTCTAAAACTATAACAGATTAAGTCGGAGGTGGGATTTGAACCCTTCTTTAAAAGGGAATCAATTACTTTTATAACATCCAAAAGAAGTATTTAGTAAATCCTATAATAAAAAAGTCATTCTTATAAAAATGTACATTGCTCATCAATTATCTCTGTTGTCAATAAATTATTATTTCAAATTAATTTATAAACATATTAAAGAAATTGATAATATTTTTTATTCCTATATGATCAAAAAATTTATTAATATTATAAGGAAACCGGATTTATGAAATTAATTTTTACAATCTTGACAATTTTTACTATTACCATTTTACTAAATACTGTTAATCCATCACCATTGTCAAATGCTCAGAATTTTACTAATCGAGGTAATAAATTAACTGTGAAAGAGATAGAATGTCATAGCGAAGAACATTTTGATTTGCACATACATACAAAACTTATTATAATGATTGATAATCAACTCTATCCTATACCTGCTAATATAGGAATTATTCCAGAAAAGTGTATTTATTGGTTACATACACATGATAATAGCGGGTTAATACATATAGAATCTCCTATCAAAAGAAACTTTACTTTGGGACAATTCTTACAGATATGGAAGTTATTTGATAATTCAGATATTGTTCACGATATTGCTGATAATAAAATTAATGGAAATATTAGTATACATGTTAACTATAATCAAAGTAATACTTCAGTTGTGACCGATTATAGCAATTTAGTTTTAAAAGATCAGAATAGAATTTTACTGAATATAACTACTCACTAAATTAGGAGGGGGTGTCATCAATATTTTTCAAATAAGAATATTAAATATGTTACTTAAATTCTAATCTTATAATGATTGAAGGGGACCAGCAAATGATACATGGGTTCAGTACTGTTATTCAGCTAAATGTGTGGGATTTGAACCCTTCTATAAAGTGGGACCAGTCAAATTATTATTATTGACAATGTTCTATTTATTTTCTTTCTACAGAAGTGGAATAATATTTGTGTGATCAGATTCGTAGATTTTATAAAGACAGAATAATAGAATTTGATTCATTTAAGCTCAAAAAGAAAAATACGATCACCAGAATACCATCAAATTTTGATATCTTTGCAATAGTCTGATAGGTGAAGTGACGATCTATCATCATTACTTTGGATTAGATGGAGAAGGTGTAGATCTCAACAATATTACCATCTTTATCATAATGGATTATTTCTTTTTCAGGTACCATCAGCGTTTTAATCTATGGTGACATCTGGTTTACCAGTAGTAGG
The DNA here is from genome assembly GCA_963840085.1 of uncultured Nitrososphaerales archaeon. Taxonomy (GTDB): domain Archaea; phylum Thermoproteota; class Nitrososphaeria; order Nitrososphaerales; family Nitrososphaeraceae; genus TH1177. The sequence goes on along the minus strand of CAWIYT010000032.1, from coordinate 16,774 downwards.
ATCATATGTGGTTGTACGTGTAAATTGATCCGTTTCAGGATCATACTCGGTTGTACTTGTTTTTTTACCAACCTTATCAAACGTTGAGGTACTTGTTGGTTTACCAGTAGAAGGATCATACTCGGTTTCAGTTTCTTTAGCAGAAATCCAATCAAATGTTGAGGTAAATTTTTCTTTACCTGTAGACGGATCGTACCTAGTAGTAGTTAGTAAATTACCATTTTTAAATTGTAACATTGTTATTTTACCTGTAATAGGATCATAATTGGTCTCCTGTTGTCCTTGGTATGGAAAATATATATATATCACCTTCTAAATCTAAATTTATCTTCTAGATTTTTTAAAAATAGCTAAGAGATTTCTTTATTTTGATTATTGTTATTGTCATTTTCTTTTAAAACTATTGATCTATTTTAAGTATTAAATACTGAAATATTAATATATATTATCTTTTAGAAAGGAATCAAAATTCATGTCAAATTTGTTTCATATTCCCACCGTCTCCATCGAACTCTATTTTAATCCTAATTTTTATGAATGAATGAAGGGATATTATAAGGATTAAGCATTAATACAAAAGTATAATTAATAAGATTAAAAAAGAAAAGTTTTTATTCATTTAGCAAAATAGATTGTTTCTTCAAAAAATAACATATTGTATTAAAAATCGATTATATTTAGCTTTAAAATGTATAATCATAATATAAATGGAATTTGAAATTCTATAAATTATCCTATATTTCGTTAAAGATAAAAGGAAATCAAATAGGAGAAATAAATAGAATAAATAGAATAGTGTAGTAAGATCCTATAATGTAACCTTATCAATCAAAGACAAATTAGAAGGTAAAAAAGAAAAATTAATGTTTAGTAAAAAGAAAAAAAGATAATTTTGGAAGAAACATTCCTGATTATTGTAGATTAAATGGACTTATCATAGAAGGTAGGCGAGAAAGTAGGTCCTTAGATGTCAGATCACTAGATGGTTGACTTTTCTTAATTGAATTGATTTGTGCAGTTTCATTGGCAGCAAGAGAAAATATTAAATCATCAGTCGTTGTAGATAATCCCGAATCTTTGGATGAAGATAACAGAGCAGGACATTGTTTAAATACTTTCATAGTCCGGTCGCCCCTGTCAACAACATAAACATTGCCTTGGGTATCTACACTAAGATGTTCTGGTACATCAAGTTCACCAGCACCTGAGCCAGGTTCTCCAAATTTCGTGATGAAATTGCCTTCAGTATCAAACAATTGGACACGAGGATTATTCTCACTATCGACCATAAACACCTTATCAGTAGAATCAACTTCTAAATGTTCTAATGGCAAAGTAAATTGGCCATTCCCTGTACCAAGCGAACCCCACTGTTTTATGAAAGTTCCATTATTAGTGAATTTCTGTATTCTGGGACTAAACGCATCGTTCACATACAAATTTCCTACAGAATCTACATCTATTCCATGTGGATGGTCAAACTGACCTGGTCCATCACCAACTGAACCGAATTCAGAAATAAAAATGAAATTTTGGTCGAATTTAATTACCCGATCAGCCCCAGTATCTGTTACATAGAAATTTCCATCTTTATCAATAGCCATGTCTTCAGGATCAGAAAATCCCACAATAGCAGATATTGGAGTTCCATCTGTAGTTAATTTTTGGATACGGTCGTTTGCTCTGTCAACGACGTATAGATTATCATGTGGGTCTATTAAAATACTATAAGGACTTGAAAATTGTCCTAAAGCTTGACCTTCCTTTCCAAATTTAGAAATAAACTGACGATCAGGTGTAAATTTTTGAATATCATTGCGTCCGCGGTCGTTTATGTATACAGAACCTGCAGAATCGAAAGCAACATCGTGTGGTCGTATAAATTGGCCATTGCCGGTACCTTCAGAACCCCACTGAAAATCGAAACAATATTTTAGTCCTACTGGAGTTTGACAATCGGAGTCTGCCGAATCTATCTTTCCATCACCATCATCATCTATTCCATTATTACATATCTCTGGAGGTGCTGGAAGACCAAACGAGTTTTTATAGACTAATTCACTTGGCGCAAATACTCCGTTATCCTTAAGATTAATAATCTCTGCATTAGTGAGAGCTCTGTTCCAGACACCTACTTCATCTAGCTGACCTATGAAAAAGTCCTCTGTCAAAGATTGAGAGTTACCTCCTATTCTTAAGGGCTTACTTCCGGTATTATCAGGATTAGAGGTGGTGCTTAGTGTACCTATCTGTACACCATCAACAAAGAGTCTAACAATATTATTACTATTATCAAACGTGACCACACCATGATGCCATTGACCATCGTTGTAGGTCTTTGTAGAAGTCACATATTTGTTTGTACCACCAGTGGTCTCAAATCCTCCCTGCAATGTTTCAGAAGGAGTGAACCATATTCCATAGTTCTGATTCGCACCCGCACTTTCTGACCCAAGACCTCCCTTGTTCACCATAACTCCTTCATCGGGGAAGTTAGCTGTTGTTTTGAACCAAGTGGCAACTGTAAATGATGAAAGTCGAAGGTTGGAAGCATCAGGAATATCTAGTTTATTTGAGCCAGTCGCAGTAAAGAATGGTGCATAATGATAAGTGGCCGCAAAAGCATAATTTTCATATGTGACAGTGACAATCATAATAGAAAGCAACGTAAAAAGAAAAACACAAGTCAGGGAAATTATAAAATTCGTATTATACCAATTAAGATAAATATGCTTACTCACCTCCAACTAGGTAATTTCTCATATTCAGATTGAATCTTTTTGTTCTAAAATATTGAGATATTTTATTTCTGAAATCTGTAAATGATGAATAATACTGTAGAACAAGCAAATCATTCTTGGCTATATGCCATATCTCTTCCAGTACCATAAATTCTAGAGATGCAGTTGGAAGATATACTGGAATCAAATTATCTTTATTGTCAGCAAAATATTTCAGTACCTTTTTTGATCTGTAATGTTGTTTTGCCTTATCTAAGAACAGGTAACATTTTGGAAATTTTTTATGTATCTGTTTTAGATAGTCTAAAAATGTGGTTGCATTGAACCAATCATACTGTCTGAACAATTGTTTTCCTTCCAAACTGATGGAACCAAACAAAACTGATTCCTGATGAGATCCAGTTATTCTTACAACTGGTCTTTCATCTTCTCTTATCCATACTCTTCTTACAAGCGAATCAAAGAAGAAGAATGATTCATCGGTAGATACTACCGTGAATCCATCCTTCTTGCTGGTGGTGGTTGAGATTATCGTATCTCTCTTGCTGTTTTTTAAAACATTCTTTTTCCTCCTTAGATGCAGTGTTCACATGTACCTCTTCTTGTGGTACTTTCTGCTTGAATCCCCACTTTCGAAGTAATGTGTAGATGTAAATCTGATGGTATTGTATTCCGCTTTCTTGTATTATGATATCATTAACCTGTTTTGTTGAATACATGTAAAAGTCTTTCCTGTTATCTATTCTCTTAGCCGACTAGCAAACCCCTTGTTGGACGTGACCTATCTTTCTATGATAAGGTCTCTTTTGTTGAATGGGGATATGTGTCAGCTGCTGTATATGTGAGCCATCAAAAGAGCTCTGATAGATGTTTGCAGCTTTGTCTATCAGCTAGTTGGTTATTTGTGGTAATAGTATCACAATAAAAAGAAAAGGAGGTGAAAAAGATAATAACAACAAGAATAGAACCCAAAAATAAAGATTACTATATTGCAGTAGACATTGGAAAGAGAAAGTGTGTCGTATGTATAACAGATAAAGATGGTTCTATATTAGAAGAAACAAAATATGATAATACTCTACAGGAAGCAGAAAGATTTGCTTCTCATTTGGATAAAATATATGATTACAGAAAATGTCATGCAGTTTGTGAATCAACAGCCAATATGTGGTTAAAGACATATGAAGCATTTGAGAAACATGGAATAGATGTAAAACTGGCAAATCCAATGAAGACAAAAGCAATAGCAGAAGCAAGGATAAAGACAGATAAACTGGATGCACAAACATTAGCACATCTACTACGATCTAATTTGATTGCAGAATCATATATCGCTCCAGATAAGGTAAGAGAGGATAGATCTTTACTACGACTTAGGATTAACCTGGTATCTGATAGAACCAGAGTGATGAATAGAGTACATTCCTTACTGGATAAATATGACCTGAAATGCAGATATGAACACATATTTGGTGTAAATGGTATCAGATGGTTAAAGAGCATAAAACTGAAAGGTAATAATAATAGTGACCAGATTCAACTGACAAACTATATAAAAAATATTGAATTTCTAAATTCTGAAATTACACAGATTGAAAAACAGATATCTGTTGAAGCATCTCAAAATGAAAGTGTAAGGATATTAATGAGTATGACAGGAATAGACTGTTTTTCTGCAATGCTGATTGCTTCTGAAATAGGAGATATATCTAGGTTCAGTACTGCAGATAAACTTGTTTCATGGTGTGGATTGTGTCCAACGGTACATCAATCTGGTACTTCATTATATATGGGCAGAATGAAAAAAGATGGAAACAAAAAGATAAACTGGATTATGATACAGGCTGCAAATACTGCATCAAGAACAGATAATGATAGACTAAAGAAATACTATAAAAAGATAGCAAAAAGACACGGACATCAGATAGCAATAACACATGTAGCAAACAAGATGGTTAGGATAATCTGGTCTATGCTAACATACAAACAGCTGTACAATGAAAGGAAAAAGGAACTGTATGAGACAAAACTTAAGAGGATGCAGAAGTAACGTAAGGTGATATACATTATTACTATGTATCATACTGACTGACAGATAAAGTATCAAACATGACACAGCAGATGATATTTGGATAAAGGAATACGTTCAGTAGAGACTTTTACATAGAAGTCCATCCCTGTTTGCTGGATAACAGTTGGCTTTTTATCTTGTATGCTATCTCCTGTGGTATCTCTGGTGGCCTACCACTCTTTGATCTGTTTTTTAATCCTTCTATACCTTCTTCCCTGTACCTCTTTAACCAATCAGAAGCCCATGTCCTGCTTCTATGCAGATTTCTTGCTACTTGTGCTGCAGGAATATGTTTGTCATATACTACATTTAACACAAGCAACATTCTTTCCTTTACATCTGCATCAGATTCTCGTTTATACAGTTGCTCAAATCTTGTTCTAGAAAGATTATTGCTCTCAATCAAATGGATAGACTGTGTATATGCTACCTATCTTAGCTAAATCTATTATTGTCTAAAATGTATGACCATGATGTTAATGTCAGCATAATTATATTAATTGGTATAAGGAGTTTATTTATCATTGTGTATTATTCACTAATGTTTTCATTTGTGCCAATATGATGGTCAGATTGAATATTCTATTTTTAAAAGCTTTCAATGCATTATAAAGACCGATAAGTAAAAACAGGTTCAATGATTTCCTAACCCTGTATACACAATAGAAGACAATAAAAGGCAATATAGTGGATTGCTGTGACTTTATAAATTATCAAGTCAAATGTAAGAAGTGATAGATTATTTGTACATGCATACATATGCTTATGATTATCAATTTCAAATTATTTTAAATACATAAGCGTAATATGTTATGAAACATCCTATTATTGTTTAATATACGAAATATATTATTGTATAAGTTGATATAAAAGCAATACAAAAAATCAACCTTAAAACCCAGATTTAGTTTTTCTATTACTGTTTATAATAGTTTTATAAATTTCAAATATATAAATGACTTGAAATGAGGAAGCATATACCTTAATTGATATACATTACTAGTATCAATTCTAAAAATTGAAAATTATATAATCATATTAAAAATTCATTTAGGAATCTATCAGAACCTAAATATATTAAAGTTTAAACTGAATATATATTGAAGAACTTGAACATTACAATTGTTTTCGCTTCTGTATTCGTGGCAACGGGTTTTCTTGCTTTATTAACGCTTTTCCTACCACTAACTACAAATGCACAAAAGATAATTGAAAACTATGAAGATAATGCTAAATATTATGAGAAATTGAATACAGACAATAAATACACCATACAGAAAAGCTGTGGAGATTCTTTTTTGTCAAAAAATAAAGGAGGACCATTATCCCAAGATGTGTTATCAGATCTCAATAGGTATTTATCTCAAAATCCTGTAGCAATAGGTGATGAGCCCCTAACAAATGTAAAAAATGTAGATGGATTATGTGTCTTAATTAACTTAGTTGAATCAGAAAGTAATGAAGGAAGAATAGCTAACGAGGAACAAATAAGAAATATCCTCAATGCAGCTTTGCAAGAGAAGAATAATCTTCCTGTAATAAACGGTATAATCAACAATTTATTAAAGATAGGTTTAATTGAACCTTCTGATGACTAAATTTCTAAGATAAAGTTTTTTTTATTTTCTTTAAATTTACATAGATAACACCCAATGATTTAAATCAGTTTTAATGAATATTTTTGTTTCCTTAATAAGATATTTACTACTATTAGTACAATATCAAAGACAAAATTTGAATAAATTAAACAGACCAAAATATGATACTAACCTAAAGGAAAGATGCTATTTGTTTTAAATATATTATAAAGAAAATGGATTTGTGCACCGCTAGCAAAGAGATCCTCAGGTAAGAAGAATATGAGCCTATTATTTGTTGAAAAATACATGGATGAAGTGCAGAATGATTAAAAGAGAGAATAAAAATTGGTAGACTATGAGACATACCAGAAGAAACATTATATGGTATAAGGAAGGTATTGATAATAGTTTTTTCAATATTAATACAGGCATTTTAACCCAACGTTCAAAATCAATAATTAATCAAAAAATCGCCAGGTATTCAAAAAGTAACTGGTCCCACTTTATATAAGGGTTCAAATCCCACACAATTAGCTAAATAATTGTACTGACCCCATTTAAGATGATCTGGTCCCATCTTCAACCTATAATTTGATATACATTTAGTAGTATATTATAGAGATATGTTATAGATAAAAGAATATGATATAAATTTTGTTTAAAATTAAACATGTTAGATTTTTTGGTCAATAAATAAGATCTTAAAATATATAATTGAATACAATGTAATTTTTCAAAATTTGAATAAAAGATTATTATTGTTATTTGATCTAAAAAAACTTATTCTAAATAAATAATTAATATTCATTGTGTACATATATATACACTTTGTTCTAACATCTTAGGCTTTTTATCATTCTTGACAAATTTCCAATTGTTAGCATCTTTTACAGCATCAGTTTCGCATTTAGAAATTTTTGCAACAACTTCATTTACAACTGGATACATTATAGAACGAGGAAATTGTGAATGACCTAACCCGAGTGCATGACCTATTTCATGTTTAGTTATAATTTCCAACATGATTTGGTTTAGTGCTGTTCCGTTAGAAGTTTTTGAAACTGAAATTTCTACATGATAAATAAATCCCTTATCATTAAAATATATCGCTGCTTTACCACCTTCTTGGTTATAATTACCTTTTTTTTTAAATTTTATTTCTATATTTGCTGCAGCATCTTTGACATTTTTAAACTGAATGTTATTTAGACTTTTTTTCCATTCAGAAAATGCTAAATCGACAATTCTTTCAAGATCATTATTATTACTACCTTTTTTTATATTATAGGTCAATACACCATCTTTTAATTCTGATCCCCAAGTACAACAGAGATCTATCTTTTCTTTATTTGAATTTTGGGCATTTATTTCTTTATAATTTAAAATTAGAAAAACTAGAATAACAACTAACAAAATTAAAGTTAAATTCAAATCTATTAAATTCAATCCAATTTCTCACTGCATTTCTATTTAGATTTACACATATCTGAGATGTGAAGCATTATTAAAGACATATGAAAGGTGAATTTGTACTAGGTAAATATTAAAAAATTTAATTCTATTTTTTTATATATATATACGGCTCTGTAGAAACCATCATAGCTAACAACATTCTACAGTTAATTATTGAATAAACAACAATCCAAATATGTTAGATTAGCAGATCAACTATTACGTATCCTCAAGCATTGCAGAATTCCATTATATCTCCATAGAAAGAGCAATCACATCTATACGGTATGGCAACACATTGTACTTGTTACAATAAGACAGTATGAAGGTAAGAGTTACAGAATGTTTACAGACTGGTTGGTTGAAGCATATTATCTAAGACTGTTTCTACAACTATCAAGGATACCACATTATACAACATTACAGAAATTTACAGATAGAATCAACATCATGATGCTTGGCAAAGATAATATCATCATTTATGCTCTTTACAGGTACAAGACACATATTTGCTGGCATAGATGCAACTGGATTCAAAATAACATATGCATCAGAATATTATACAAATAGAGCCAAATTGAGAAGGAAGAAATATGCTAAATTATCTATTGGTGCAGATGTTCTAAAACAGATAATCTGCAAGGTCAAGGTAAGACGAGCTCCAACAACAAGACATGACAATATAGATTTCAAACCTATTGTAACAAAAATATCAAAAATAAAATCATTATCTGTAGTTGTTGCAGATAAAGCATATGACAGCGAAGATAACCATGTACTTGTAAGAGAGAAACTAAATGGATTCAGTATCATGCCTCCAAGATATGAACAAGTACCAGTATGGAAAACTCGTGGTAAATATAGAAAGGAGATGAAACGTGGATACAACAAGATTCTATACAATCAAAGAAACAAAGATGAAACTATTGTATCTGTCATAAAAAGACTGTTTGGAGAACATATCACATCCACACTTGTAAGAATGCAAAATAGAGAATTGACATTCAGATGTATAGCATACAATACTCACAGAATGGTGAAGTTGGTTGTTATGGTAATGGTTTCTACACAGTCATATATACATTAATTTGATATACTCCGAAATATGGCTTCGAGGTTCGAGTCTCACTCCCAATGTCTAACTCCTGGTCATATTTTTGTTTAATTTGTAAGATCTATTCTATAGATGAAACCAATTTTCTATACCAAAACATAATACTCCAATAAACTATATAGCTTTATCTGTTATGAAAATAATATAATAATAAAATAATTATACTCCAGCCTATATAGTTAATCACACAGAATATAACTCAACAACAAAGATCGATATATCTTCCTATTTTTGGAGTAAATTTTGATAATTTATAATTTGTCTATAGTTATATATATAGACCTCTATAAAATACAGATTCATTGTTTTTATTTTACTTAGTTATTATTTAGAGATACATCTTCAGAAAAATGTTGCATATTGTTATCTCCAATTGTAGTAATAAATAAATAATTTAAAACAGTATTATAAGAAACTTTCAGAAAATTTGATTTGTTCTTCTATGTGAGATTTTATTCATAACTCATATAAATAATCTCCTACTATATCATTAAAGTGAAATATCAAAATATTATTGTCTATTTGGTAATTCCACTTGCTCTCTTATCTATTCCGTCATTGCTAGAAAACGTACAAGCTCAGACTAATTCAACCAACCAAACAGCAGCATTTTAGAGGATCCAAATCATTTGTATCCTAACCTGAGCAGCTAGGATGAACTTAATAATTCAAAGATAGAGTTACAATGAAATGGTACCATAAATTTTGTTAACTTTAACAACACTAGAATCAATTACAAAATTATCTTCATGTACACCATGTTCATCATAGTTTACTTTGATGTTAGGTCTGTTTATTCTTCTGCTAATGTTACCATAATCTGCAATTGATGGTCACTCATTTGAAGCATATTCTCGTACTACACCTTCAGTTTGTCTATAAGGTAAATGAAAGTATTCTCTCATGTAACCAAGTAATTTGATATATGAATTTGGATATACGAATTTTTCTACCTTTTTTGCCTTCATTCATCTTCTCTAATTCAATATGCCAGTTATCAATAACATCAAAATCAAATAATATCTCTCCTCTCTTTACCAAAGATTCATTGTATTTCTTCCAATTTCTCACATAGTATTACCATAACAGGTTAGCTAAATGTGTTAGGAATGATGAGTTGCGCATCTATGTAAAAGTCTCCACTGAACGTATTCCTTTATCCAAATATCACTGCTGTGTCATGTTTGATACTTTATCTGTCAGTATGATACAGGAATGTATCACCTTACGTTACTTCTGCATCCTCTTAAGTTTTGTCTCATACAGTTCCTTTTTCCTTTCATTGTACAGTTGTTTGTATGTTAGCATAGACCACATTATCCTAACCATCTTGTTTGCTACATGGGTTATTGCCACATGATGTCCATGTCTTTTGGCTATATTCATATAGTATTTCTTTAGTCTATCATTGTCTGTTCTTGATGCAGTATTTGCTGCTTGAATCATAATCCAGTTTATCTTTTTATTTCCATCTTTTTTCATTCTGCCCATATATAATGAAGTACCAGATTGATGTACCGTTGGACACAATCCACACCATGACACAAGTTTTCCTGCAGTACTGAATCTCGATATATCTCCTATCTCAGAACTAATGAGCATTGCAGAAAAATAGTCTATTCCAGTCATACTCATCAGTATCTTTACGTTTTCGTTATTGGATGCTTCAACAGATATCTGTTTTTCAATCTGTGTTATTTCAGAATTTAGAAATTCAATATTGTGAATGTAGTTAGCAAGTTGAATCTGGTCATTTCCTTTCAGTTTTAGTTCTACACTCTTTAACCATCTGATACCATTTACACCAAATATGTGTTCATATCTGCATTTCAGGTCATATTTATCCAGTAAGGAATGTACTCTATTCATCACTCTGGTTCTATCAGATACCAGGTTAATCCTAAGTCGTAGTAAAGATCTATCCTCTCTTACCTTATCTGGAGCGATATATGATTCTGCAATCAAATTAGATCGTAGTAGATGTGCTAATGTTCGTGCATCCAGTTTATCTGTCTTTATCCTTGCTTCTGCTATTGCTTTTGTCTTCATTGGATTTGCCAGTTTTACATCTATTCCATGTTTCTCAAATGCTTCATATGTCTTTAACCACATATTGGCTGTTGATTCACAAACTGCATGACATTTTCTGTAATCATATATTTTATCCAAATGAGAAGCAAATCTTTCTGCTTCCTGTAGAGTATTATCATATTTTGTTTCTTCTAATATAGAACCATCTTTATCTGTTATACATACGACACACTTTCTCTTTCCAATGTCTACTGCAATATAGTAATCTTTATTTTTGGGTTCTATTCTTGTTGTCTATTATCTTTTTCACCTCCTTTTCTTTTATTGTGATACTATTACCAGTAACCAACCAGCCAGACAAAGCTGCAAACATCTATCAGAGCTCTTTTGATGGCTCACATATACAGCAGCTGACACATATCCCCATTCAACAAGCAAGACCTTATCATAGAAAGATAGGTCACGCGCAACAAGGGGTTTGCTAGTTGGATAAGAGAATAGATAACAGGAAAAGACTTTTACATGTATTCAACAAGGCAGTACACATACAACCGCAATAAGAAGGAGAAGATAATAGCAACAACAATAGAGAGCAAAAGATAAATCAGATAGCATTACAGCAATTACAGTTACTACTAATACTACTGCCATAAACAAGGTCTTTTACTGTAAAGTATTTGATAATAAAAAAATTAACGAACGAGATTCATAGCACAGTGAAATTCCCTAATATTTTCCTGAACTGGAATCCAATTAGTTATATCTTTAGCATGTTTAAAGCAGACATCATAAACGTCAGATTTTACTGCTCATATCTATCAATTACGGGTATATCATTGGCACATCTCTCATTCATAATAGTATTCTGAGAATCATGATATGTAAGTGGCATACATTGAGTAACTGTCTTTTCAAATTCTGCATTTTTTGTCGGCTACCAAATCGGCTTGAGCATATTGTAGTTTAACTATTATCATTAACATTGCCAGCAATATACATACACTACAAGCACGTTCGCTTTTACCATATCATATCATATCACATCATATTTACGATTAACAGAGTTTGACACCACAGCTTTAGGTAAATCCTTTGCAGTACAAAAAATGACATTCCCAGCAATGTATTTTGTCTCTTTTTATAAATCAAAACATAATCAATAACAACAACTGGAAGATCCTCAGACGCACTGCAATAACAGCACTTAAAGAAAAAGATAAAACTGCACCTTATGAAAGTATAACCTAGTGAAATTCAAAGACCTAGAGAAAAGAGTTGCTTTAGAAACAACTCCACAAGAGCAACAATCGAAAATATTTGACATATTACGCAATAAACGATTCTGGATATAGGATAAACAGATGTATATACAAGAGGATAGCAGAACAAAAGGAGATTGCCGTTTCAATCAGATTATAGGTCTATGAACAAAAAAAACAGAAAAACCAATCTTTGACTATGACAAGTTGTTGTACGATATTCTTATTGTTCCTGATTTTTACAACCCTCTAAATCATCATAACTTCAAACACAAACATCTATGGGTCAAGAAAGCAACTGGATTAGGAGTTAGAGAATTCTTTCTCAGACTATGGCCTGGCTTTGCCTCGTAATAACAATTATAGAAATAGCCAAATGTGTATTGTTCTAGGTTCTAATTGGGATATTGCTATTAAACTTGTCAAGAGAATGAGAGGATTGTTTGAAGCCAAGCTAGGAATCAAATTTGCCAATAAAGAAACTGTCTTGGAGCATAAATGGCTGTAGCATAGAAACGTATTCGTCCAATCACCTGGATGCTTACTGTGCCCTGAATTATCCTAAATTCATTTTGTTAGACGAAGCAGACTTTAATTCAGATAACACATAGTATGATGGTCATAATTATTATTTATCTATCTGCCTATCCAATATTTTTATAACCATATTGATTTTTGTCATAGGAATAATAACATATTTTGTTTTCCACTTCTTAGGAGATGCAACTATAGGACGCAATCGGACTACTCGCACTTCAGAATCAACTATTTTTTTCCCCTAATGTTCTAGATAATCTGTATATATCATCAGCAATTTCTATTATCTTTTCCTTATGTGCCAACTTAGAAAGCCATCTAGTAGGGATTCCTGTTTCACCATAAAAGGCACCTGCTAACTGTCCATAAACTGCCCCTGTTGTATCCGCATCGTCTCCTAGGTTTACTGCCATCAAGCAACCTTCTTCAAATGTTCCGCTACCGTAAAAAGCCCACAGAGCAGCCTCAAGTGTATTTAGAACGTATCCAGACCCCCTTATATCAGGGGGGTTTCGCCTCTTGAATGAGCCATTAATAACATCAGTGAGTTCAGAAGTCAGCGGATATTTATTCCAGTATCGAGGTGAAGGACTATAAAAGGGAGAAAGAATTTCCTCCTTTTTATTATTATTTCCACTTACAACTCCAATGATAAGAGCTCCAAAATATCTACATGCATCTATGGCTATAGGCGCTTGGTGCGTAGTCCTTGAACTTTCACCAGATATCATGATTCCTAGTTCAGGATCATTCGCATAAAATAGAGGAACAGGAGCAAGACGCATTAGTGAACCATTTCCTGCCGTATATTCATCCGTAGGACCACAATATGGGGATCTAGTTTCCTTAAATCTCATCAATGAAGATAAGACAGTTATGCCAACATCAAAACATATGCTGTTGCTGCTAAGATATCCTTCTTTGTACCATTTAAGGTATCTTTCCAACTGGTCTATGGGATCAAATTCTCTCTTTGTAATTAGACTTTCAGCTAGGCATAAAGCCATGGATGTGTCATCAGTCCATTCACCAGGTTTGAGATGAAATGGACCGCCTCCTATCATATCGTTAATAGGAATAAATGAACCTGGCCTACAGAATTCCAAAGTGGTACCTAGTGCATCTCCCGTAGCAAGACCAAGTAAGCACCCACGGTACTGATCCTGTAACTTCAAATGTCCTTAATATCTTTGAGATATATTTAGGTGTTATAAATAAATCAAAAGGAATGGTTGTCTACTACTACCCCTATGACTAATACTAAGTGATAGATTGAAGACGCAGAGGGTAACCTTTGAAAAAGGTGACTGGATTATAATGCATATCAAGAACTAAAAGGAACAGACATGGACTGCAAGTATGACGGTAGTCTCTATTGAACTAAAACATGGTATCGTATCAAAAAGTATGATGATACTCTTGCAATGAAACTAGATCTCCAGATGTCATTGCACCTTTGATGTCAATAACAATGGAAATACCCAATATCTACTCTGCGATTTGCCAACTGTACTCAAAAACTCTATAGAGGAAGAGTCACTTTTTTGTAGTCTGATGCTTTGTTGCCTAACTTATTTAAATAGTATTTTTTATTCTAATTCATGACATAATCATTTGATAGTTATAGTTTGAAACCAATTATACAACGATACTTTTAGTACCATCTCTCTTATCATGTTCTCAAATCTGATAGCAGTAACATATTCTCTACCAAACATCCTCTTTATGCAGGAAAAAACAGTTTCTACAATCCATCTCTTCTGACCATATCCATGTGAAATGTATTAAATATTTTCGTTCTTTATTCTATTTATTCTGGTGTCTTTCACCTCATTATACATACAAGTTTAATTTACGGATATTTATCCATTCGAGGCTTACCCTCATTACCGTCTTTATCCTTTTGTTAAGTAGATTCCACAGTTAGCTTATCGAGGCTTTCCCTCATATGGTCAATGGTGGTTAACAACTTAACTGTAATAGTAATTGTAATTACAAAGCTGATCATGTTTATGTCTGTCTAATTTTGTTTGTTGGTTTTGTTAATATATTCCCTCTTCTCTTTCATTACCCAATAAACTATTTTTAATAGTTTACAAGATGCAGCAACAATTGCCTTGGAAGAACTTCCTTTATTTTTGACTAGTTTATTGTAAAATGTAGTAACATTACTTTTCTTATTATATCTTACATGTGAACAAGTACATTCTATCATTATCCATCTTAGATATTTACTTACAGTTTTTGTAATTGGACCATGATGTGTTATTCCACCAGAACTATGAGTTGATGGTACCAATCCAGCATAAGAACACAGATGACTAGAATCAGGAAATCTGTTTATATCTCCAATTTCACTCATTACAAGTAGAGCAGAATAATAACCAATACCTGGAATTGGACTCTTCCAAGGACCTTTCTCTTTATTGTATTCTTCCCATATCTTTTTTTCTATTAGTTCAAGTCTATCTATTCTCTCTAAATGCTGGGCTTCAAATCAAATTTATTAATAAAATAATATAAGCACTACAATAACAAAAAATAGTTGTAAAAGAATGAGCAATAAATCAGTAAATGTAGAATTACCTGATGAAGTCTGGAAAGTCATAGACACTCAGTTTAAGCCTTTAAGTGAAGAAACTGATTCTGAAATACTATCCAATATCATCAAGAACCATTTAGCTCAGAATGGATATTATCTAGATGGTGATAGCCTTATGCATGGGATTGGACTAAAAGAAATAGTGGATGTCATTGACGATAAAGTAATGTCTCTAATAAATCTTTTAGAAAAAAATGGGATTACAACTTATCAGGAATGGGCTCAAATAATGCAAGAAAGAATAATAAAAAATGCTAAATATTTTTAACTAAAAAACTATTAAATAAATTTTTTTTCTTGTAACAAAAAAAATAATATATGTTACGATAGTCATAAATGTCTATAGTATAATTGCTGATTCTGTATAGCTATACTAATTAGCATACAAAATATTATAGGGAAAAGTTTTTAAAATATAGTACCTTTATGTGGGACATATACAAAGATATCTTCAAAAAACTTTTTTTAAACTAAACTAAACTTTTTTTATTATCAGTAGTTTTTTTTGTTAGCTTATTAACTTTAGATTTTAATTGTTATGTAGTAGATGAAATCACAAAAATATAGGATGTCCAATGATAAAGTCTGGAAGCAAATTCGCCAGAGAATTCATGATCCTTACCGATATTATAAGAAAGGCTTAAAATATGATTATATGCTTCCTTCTGGTTATTACGTTTCACAGACGTATGGAGCTTTACATAAATGTTGGATTGGCTTTGTCATAGCAAAAGCAAAACATGAATCTGATAAAATAGATCTATATGCTGGAAGAATCCAAAAACTAGAAAAAGAATTAGGGATTGAAGTAACAGATTTTTCTGATTGGGGTATAGAATGATTCTCTAGATATCTCTTTTAGTTTTAATTAAACCCATAATGGGCCACTATAAGTATTCACTCTTCAATAAGAAATTTTGATGTTCCTCTTATGATTATTTAACGGAGTTCATAATACATACTTTAGCCATTTCAAAAGTATCAGAATTTTTTTTAATAGTCTCGTAAGCACATCATTAAACGAATCTGAAGTTTGACCCATTCTCTTAAGAATCGAACGATTTTCTTTTGATATGGATATTGTTGTGAGTTTGTTTGGTCTTTCTTTTTCTGATTTATTCTTTTTTATGTAACTCATGTAAGTTACAAGTACAATTAGAGAATTTAAGAATTGTTAGAGAATTATATACTATAAAATTGTATACATAGTTAATGGTATAAAATTGTGTACATCTTTTAACTAATAATTTTCAAAAATAAGTTAAGTATCTCATATATCATCAACATGCATTAGTATTTTTAACATACTCTGATAGAAAGAACTTTAGCTCTGAATGTTTAGATTGATACATGTGCCCAAATCCTATATTCTGAAATTATCTGATAC
>CAWIYT010000031.1:0-13458 GCA_963840085.1 uncultured Nitrososphaerales archaeon | reverse complement strand
GGATAGATCAACTAAGTATTTAATAAAGCTCTTGATAGATTTTTTGATAGTTTATTAGTTAAATACGCACTTTACAATAGATAAACATACATCTATTACGATAATAATTAAATATCAGACTAAACATGATAATATAATTTCTTCTGATTAAAATTCAATTTTGTAGAAAGGAACCAAAAATTAGGTCAAATTTCTTTCATATCCCACTGATAAAGATACAAAATTGTAATGAATCTACTGATTTTCATAAATTTCAAAATGTAACTACAACTATCATTTATAAATAATATAAAAGAAAAATCATAATTATTGAGGCGCCTAAAGAAAATAAAATTCTTACTAGAATATAAAAATATAGAATTTATAATTATAGATGATTTACTAAATAACTAGAATATAATGCGAATTTGTTTAGTAGAGAGCAGAACAACAATCATAATAAAATCAGATAAAATATCATATAGTAATATCATAATAAACTAAGTATTTTAGAGTTAAAACATCATTTTTTGTAACTAAAACTAAGACTAAAAAAATATTTATAAATTTTACCTATTTATAAAAAGGTTTCATTAAAATAAATTATATTATTTCTAGATTCTATTACTAGTATTATTAAAAAAAATTATTTTCCTTTAAAAGAATGCAGACCATTACTACTTTAAAGAAATTCAGTTTCTAACACTAAAATTTCATTAGTGAACATTTAAGAAAACCAAACCAAATAATTTATATTAATACTCTTTTTTATTAGAAACCTGTCTGATAAAATACCTATCTTTATCTCCTACGCTAGACCTGATGCTTCAACTTTAGCCAGTAATGTCGATGATTATTATAGTAATAGATTGCAAGGCTATGAAGTCTTTTTAGATACCGTAGATATTGAAGGTGAAATCAATTGGGCTAACAAAATCAAAGATGAAATTAGCAATTCAGAAATTGTTATTGCATTAATTACAGAAGCAGTATTTAAAAGCAAATACATTCCTGATGAGATAAAACTAGTAATAAGTAAACAAAAATTGATCATTCCTTGTGTACGAAATAATGTTGATTTAACTAAGCTTTCGACATTAGGCTTGACAAAAGAACAGGTAATAGTTTTCAATGATAGTGAAATGGACAAACTCTATGGCAAAATCAATGATTCCATTTCTTCATATAAAAAAAATTCCCAAAAAGTAAAAGAATATTATAAAAAAAGAAAGAAACAAAAAAGAATAAAAATAAGTGTTTCTGTAGTTGTTGGTTCTATAATTATATTATTATCAATAATTCTTTTTATACAACCACAACTTTATCTTGAAGATAAATATATTATTGGAAAATCCTGGGGAAATCTAGGTACAATAAATTTAGAATTCTCTTTATTGTATGGATTTTCTATAGACAGTAAAGATAATCTTTATGTCGATGATTATGGAAATAATAAAATCCAGAAGATACAGTCGGATGGAAACATAACATCGATTGGTAAATATGGCTCTGCCTTGGGAGAGTTTGATGGTCCATTTGGAGTTGCTATAGACAGTAAAGATAATCTTTATGTTGCTGATTATGGAAATAATAGAATCCAGAAGATACAGTTAAATGGAAACATAACATCGATTGGTAAATATGGCTCTGCCTTGGGAGAGTTTGATGGTCCATTTGGAGTTGCTATAGACAGTAAAGATAATCTTTATGTTGCGGATAAAGGAGATAATAGAATTCAAAAGTTAAGTCAGGATGGAAACATAACATCGATTGGTAAATATGGCTCTGCCTTGGGAGAGTTTGATGGTATATTTGGAGTTGCTATAGACAGTAAAGATAATCTTTATGTTGCTGATTATGGAAATAATAGAATTCAAAAGTTAAGTCAGGATGGAAACATAACATCGATTGGTAAATATGGCTCTGCCTTGGGAGAGTTTGATGGTCCATTTGGAGTTGCTATAGACAGTAAAGATAATCTTTATGTTGCGGATAAAGGAGATAATAGAATTCAGAAGTTAAGTCAGGATGGAAACATAACATCGATTGGTAAATATGGCTCTGCCTTGGGAGAGTTTGATGGTCCATTTGGAGTTGCTATAGACAGTAAAGATAATCTTTATGTTGCTGATTATGGAAATAATAGAATCCAGAAGATACAGTCGGATGGAAACATAACATCGATTGGTAAATATGGCTCTGCCTTGGGAGAGTTTGATGGTCCATTTAGAGTTGCTATAGACAGTAAAGATAATCTTTATGTTGCGGATACAAATAATCAACGTATACAACAATTTAATTTCTCATAATATTTACAATTCAAATTTCAAAAAGGAGACTAAATCAGTTAGAATAATAGATAAAAATGTTACTTATAAAAAAATTAATTTTCTACAAGTTTATTGTGGGACCAATATTGTGTCAAATTTATTTCACATCCCACTGGCCCCATCGAACTCTGGGTTCCAATTTATTTTGTTCAGAATTCATAAAACAATAACAACAATAAATAGGAAATAACCTTTACTTTTTTGTGATTCATAATCTTTCTGAGGTTTATGAAATGATCTTTTAATTTTTCACTGGTTCAAAATATATATTTTTGACTATCAATTAGTTATAGAAGACTTATTTTATAAAAAGCACTCAGCTAAAACAGATATCTAACAGACCTATAGAATCAGGACCAAAAATCAGAATTATAGCAGCATATGTAGCAATGCAGCGTTACCTATAATATATAATATATTTTTTAATATTTCTTTAATATTAATAAATTATAATCAAAGATAATAACAATAAGAATAAATAGAAAATAATTAGTGACTATTCTGATTTAAATAATAAAATTATATATATTGCAATTATAAATTTTAAACCAAAATAATCTACTTATTATATTATCAAAGAGAAATGGAGTAAAAGTTCCGTTAATAAATATAAAATATTTTTATTATAAATGAGATGTATAATGTTAGGTTTTTAATTAGTAGAGTTCAGTGGGATTTGAACCCCCTTCTATAAAGTGGGACCAGATATCGTATAATTTTGATACAAAAATTTAACAATAGTTGTAAAAAAACACATAAGAAAAAAAACAGAATATACTGATAGAACATAAGACAAAGAAGAAAGCAATTAAAACATATCCATTAATAAGATTTGTTTTAGAAAGAACAAATTCATAATGATATGATAGATTCATGAGATTAATAATAGATATAAAAAGCAGAAAAATAGAATTCCTTGGTATTGTTCCACTAACAAATAGTATTAGAATTTATAATAGGATGATTGAAGTTAGATCTAAATATTCACTTTATCGTATCAAGATTTTATTTCTTAAACTCCTCTTTATATTTAGAAAAAAATTCTTGATCTAACATCTTTATAAAATTTGTTATTACTTTCCATTCATATTTTTTTATTCTCCTTTAGTATTAGGGTTCATTTGATAGCGATCCTTCTTATTAAAGAATTTAAATCTTATTGTAATTATTCGAAATCTTAGAATAGTTTAAAACCAACAGAACCTATATATTTGCTTAATTCTGCAGGCCTAGAAAAAATGAATGAAGATGGAGATTTTTCCAATTCCAACAATGGAACAGAATTAAAATGTTCCTTGTGTAACGAACCCCTGTGTACTGAAAAGCATGGGGAAATTATCCAAAAAGTAATAGATGGCTCTAAATACTTTTTTCATACTCCTAAATGTTTTAGCAGGTACAAGAGATTGGAACACTTTTATGGTAAAAATATTGAAAATATTATTGGAAATAAACAATTTGTTTTTGATACTTTCTTGGATAAAGCTATTCCAACTTCAGATGAAATTCAAGAATTAAAGAATAATAAATCCAGTAAACCATCACTCAAAATAATCAAGAATCCTGAAAAAGCACTAAGAACTGCTATTAATCTTGTTCAATCTGCAGAGGATGAAGTATTACTCATTTTTTCTTCAGCAAACGGGTTTTATAGAAGAATGGTATTGGGGGATGGTTTTCTTACTTTGCAAAGATTACCAAACACTACCAAAGGTAACATAATAATAAGAATTCTAACTCCTTTTGATAAAAAGATTTTTGATGCCGTTGACGAATTAAAGACTAAAGGAGTACATATTAAATATTTACCAGACGCATTGAATTTAACGGTCACATTTTTGATAGTAGATAGAAAATTCTCTATGACTGCTGAACTAGTAAACGATTATACAGAATCTTTTACTGAATCGATAGGGATCTCAACCTTCTCTAATAGTAAAGCAACAGTATTATACTATGTTTCTATGTTTGAGAACCTGTGGAAACAGTCAGACCTTTATGAAAAGGCTGAATACTTTTATGATCAATTAAAAGATACAAATGAATCACAAATACAATTTATTCAAGAAACAGCACATGAGATTCAAAATCCAATCCACTCTATTTTAGGTCTCGCAGAAGCTTTGCTTTCTAATCATAACCTTGAGGCTGGTCATATAGAGGATTTAGTCAAAATAATTATAAAAAATTCCAAAAAAATTAACTTTCTTACAGGTAATATATTAGAGGCTGTCCATATTGACAGTCAACTTTTAACTCTTGAGATGGAAGAATTTGATCTTGTAGAGTTAGTGAAAGACTTACTAAAAGATCTGAATAACCAAATTCAAAATAAAAAGATAAATTTAATTTTAAAATGCAAAGAAGATTCAATTTTGCTGGTTGCAGATAAATTTCGTTTAAACCAAGTTTTTTTAAATATTATCAATAACGCTATAAATGTGGAACAAAAAGAAGGAGAAATTATTGTATTTTTAGAAAAACAAGACGACAACACGGTATTGATAAGAATAACAGATGACGGTCCAGGAATTCCATCAAATATAAAGAATAAACTCTTTACGAAGTTTGTAACAGGTTCAAAATCCGGACCTGTCCTGGGTCTCTATATTTGTAAAAATATTATAGAAAAGCATGGTGGAAAAATATGGACAGAGAACAATAAGAACAATGGCGCAAATTTTAATATTACTATACCTATTACATATAAGCAGTAAAATCTATTTTTAATGTTAAATAAGCATCTTTATTGCCTACCTGTTTGACTTATAAGATGGATCTGTCATTAAGCCATTACTAGAGTCATAATGTATATTTTATAAATAGATTAGAAAAGATGAAAAAATTCAAATTGGAAAGTATTTGAAAGTTCACTATTGAAAATTACAATTACTGCTATTTTTTCTTTCTTTTATTTTATGTCTTACTTTTTTATATTCTTATGTATATGGATTTTCTCCTAAATTAAAAACTGAATTCCTAAATAAGGAAATACAAAATTACATATACTATTTTCCATATGATGATTCCAATAAAACTCTGAACTATTTACAACAAAGTAGTGATCTAGACAGAGTATATGTAAAGTAATGGTACTCATGTTGAAATAAAATTTTTATTTAATGATTTTCTAGATAAACTTAAAAATGCATTATTAAATAGTACTCTGCTCCACAGAACATTTTTATTAATATATTTGTAGATTCTGATGATGACGAAACAACTGGATTCTTAGGTTATAATTATAGATATTTGTTAACCCATACCCAATCAAATTCTTACAATGATACCAAGTTCAATTCTACTACTACAAACTTTTCTCGTTTTAGACAAAATCATTCAAATCATAATAAGATTCTGGAGGGTGAGGAACTACAAGAAATAATAACAAGAACTATAAATTCGAAGGATTTAATTGAAAAACTTAACTGGAACATAAGAGGATGTGAACTCTTAGACTATGACTTTCAACCGCTAATCTTTTCCTCCAAGCTCACTAAAAAATATTTATCTGTTATCCCAAGTGGCTTTAAGGTTACTTTGGACCTTGCCCAAATAGGTTATCCTACAAATTATGCAATATTGGTTGAAGTTGGAAGGAAATCAGAAGATTACAAGTTTTCCCATGTTTTTGGAAAAATTCATGTTCCACGTCCAGATTTGATTTTAGAAGATAAATCAGTAGATATCAATAATGGCAAAAACTCGGTTGTTCTAGAATTTAATAACACTGGTTATACAATTTAAATGTAAAAACGGAAATCGTAAAAGAAGATCTTTCTGCTGAAGATTTATCAATTAATTTTAGTCAGGGAAATCAATTTAGTCTATCAGGAGGAAAAGGTGTACTTCCTATTGACATTATTGCTAATTCTAATTATCATCAGAAAAATATTGTTGTTTCCCCTCAAGCTATCTTATAGTGTTATAGGTGATAATGATTTTATCGAATTTAGTTTTAATAATTCACTAACCAACTAAAACATATGCAATAAAATACTTTACTTGAATCTTAATCATATTAATGATAGGAATCGTTAATTAACTTTGAAATTCCCTCACAATATATTGCAGTATTTCTGGGAGCTGTATTCAGCTTTTTCATCCCATCTATTATGAGGTCGACCAAGGAATATTTTCAACAAATAACTGCCAATAAATACCTAAAAAATATTCTTAAACAACAAAGTTTATCAAATAATCCTGATATTGGTTGTGTTAATTTAAGGTAATATTCACCTCTTCTTGTAACTTAATGATGAATTCATTCTTGTTGAATATTGTATCATTATACATAGAAACAAAGAATTGTATCCAATTCCATATAGCAATATGACTTCTTTTTTTCATCTCTAAATAGAACTAATGCTTTTGATGTATTACGTAGACTCAAACCAAGAAAGTATGGATAAAAAGAATACATTACTACAACTGTTGATGTTCTATTTTTGATGAATTTAACAAGCATTTATTAGAGATAGGACATTCACAGCTAAAACTATTTAGTTAAATTAATACAGTCAATACAACTCTTATAATAAAATCCTAAATCCTTGGCTAAATCAAAAACAAATTGTTGTGATAGCTTCTTTAAGAATTTTATATTTCTACAAATAGTAGAAACATTGCAATGTAGTTCTCTTGCTATCTCAGTCTCAGTATTTGATTGAGCCCATAATTTGGCAACTAATCGTCTTCTTTCTTCAATAATGAATTTTGATTTGTCATGATATTATTGTTATCATAATCAAAATTCTTCAAATGAAATAACTTTTCCTTTTAATTTTTTTATATTATCTTTTAAGTAACCATAATTTTTTTTGATCGTTTTGATATGATTATTTCATCATCTTTATAGCTAATAAACAAAATTTAAAGTTCAATTTATTGACAAGACATATTACATAATATTAAAGACTAAATCCCATGTTTGGGAATAAATACTCAAATTTAGTAAAATATAAGTTAGTACTCCAATTAAATCATAGAAACATCACTTATTACAAAGATAACTCTTTTTGTGATCAATGAAATATGATAACAAGATTATTATTGAAACTTCAATTTTAATTACACTTAATAAAATTTCAATACCTAGATATATATAGTGTGATATTTTTGAATTTGTGAGTGTTAATAATAAAATTAATACAATATTTTTAATAACGATCTTTTTTTTATGTATAGGTGCTTATGTCGTTTCACCTTCTATTTTTAGTATAATAACTGAAGCAGAAAGTAGGCCAATTGAAGCTATAGAATGTAATAATAACAATTTCAATATCAATAATAGTCAAGGCAGTAGCAGCAGCATCAATAATAAAGATAACAACAATCATATTGAAAGTAAAGATGGATCAATAGCAGATTCAGGAACATTAGAAGAAGAATTTGTTAATAACAACAATGGTATTTGCGAGAACTTTAATTTAAATGAACCAACTGCTGTTAAAGATGTGGAAGGTGATACTGTACTTGGTAGTAATGATAGTAATGGTATTGGTCACCAACCTTCTATAGATATATCTAATAATTATATAAATAACAAACTAGATAACTGTCATACTATCTCTAATCAAGACCAAACAGACATTGATAATGATAATAGAGGAAATATTTGTGATTTCACTTCAAATAATATTCCTTCACTATATGCTCAGGCCATTATTCCAGACTTTAACTTTGCAGCAGCTGGTGATTGGGGCAATGGTGTAAACGCACAAAATACTATCAATAATATACAATTAGGCAATCCTGAACTTGTATTAGGCCTTGGAGATTATGCTTATGAATCTAATTTAGCAGATATCACTTCATGGTGGAACAGGTTTATATCTGCAGGTTTGGCTCAAAAATGGTACGGCGCTCTCGGAAATCACGACGACGATATGAGTCCAGCAGGTGACATGAATGAATATCAAAACAAATTTCCTAATCAAAATTCATGGTACTTTTCATTCGATTATCAGAACATTCACTTTTTGGTAATAGATACTAAATCACAATATACAATTGGATCACCACAATATAATTTCATAAAAAATGACTTATCTACTGCAAATTCTAATTCAAATATCAAATGGAAGGTTGTTATTTTCCATTATCTAATGTATTCATCTAATAGTGATCATTCTCCAATCTCTTCATTAAGAGATGCCCTTCATCCATTATTTGACCAATATAAAGTAGATATGGTCATTCAGGGACATAACCATTATTATCAAAGAATGTTTCCACTAAAATATGCGGGAATCTCTGGAGGCGATAGTCCAATAATTACAACTACAAACACAACAAATTACAAGAATCCAGATGGCCAAATCTATCTGGTGATAGGAACTGGTGGACAAGGATTATATACACCAGGTCCAGCAAAACCTTATACAGTTACACAAATTAAGGACTTTGGACATTTAAATATTGACGTCGTAGAAAATGGCAATAAACTTGTGGCTAAATTCCTTAACAATGCTGGAACTATAAAAGATACATTTACTATTACAAAGCCCAATTTAATACCCACACTAGAAATATGTAATAACGGAATAGATGATGATGGCGATACATTAGTAGATTCACAAGACCCTGATTGTACTCAACCGTCACCTTCAGACACTGGCTATCATTATGAACCATTTTTAACTATAAATAGCAATAATGAAGTTGTTTCTGTTCCAAATAACCAAAGCTTGGAACTATCACAGTTTACGGTAGCATCATGGTTTAAAACAACATCAAATTTTGAAAAGATAGCTATGATTGTAAATAAAGGTGGAATTGGGTCAGACTCCTCTGGTAACAATATGAATTATGGACTATGGACGACGTCAACAGAAAAAATTCAAGCCGGATTTGAAACTTCAAGTGGTTCTGACAGAATGGTTACCTCCCCAAATTCATATAACAATGGACAATGGCATCATGGGGTTGTCACATTTGATGGCTCAATACTAAGACTCTATGTAGATGGAGTCCAGATAACTACATTGTCTACATCTAGCATTCCAGAAACAACTGGTAATCATCCTCTGAAAATAGGTGCTAATTCTCGTATTGTTGATAATCTCTTTACTGGAAGTATAGATGAAGTAGGAGTTTGGAATAGAGCATTAACACCTACTGAAATTACCAACTTAATGAATAATGGAGTGTTTGAACAAAGTGGATTAGTCTATAGCAACTCGTTTGGTAGTATACCACCAACTCAAGAGATATGTAATAATGGAATAGATGATGATGGTGATGGATTCAAAGATGCTGAAGATTTAAATAGTTGTCCCGCGGTACCAGAGATATGTAATAATGGACTAGATGATGATGGTGATGGATTCAAAGATGCAGCTGATCCAAATTGTCAGATTACTACTGGCTACCATTATGAACCATTCTTAAATATAAATAGCCATAATGATGTCGTTTCCATAACAAGTACACAAAACTTGCAACTTTCAAAGTTTAGTGTAGCCGCATGGTTTAAAACAACATCCAATTTTGAAAAGATAGCTATGATTGTAAATAAAGGTGGAGTTGGGTCAGACTCCTCTGGTAACAATATGAATTATGGACTATGGATGTCAACATCAGAAAAAATTCAAGGAGGATTTGAAACTTCAAGTGGTTCTGACAGAATGGTTACCTCCCCAAATTCATATAACAATGGACAATGGCATCATGGGGTTGTCACATTTGATGGCTCAATACTAAGACTCTATGTAGATGGAGTCCAGATAACTACATTGTCTACATCTAGCATTCCAGAAATAACTGGTAACCATCCTCTGAAAATAGGTGCTAATTCTCGTATTGTTGATAATCTCTTTACTGGAAGTATAGATGAAGTAGGAGTTTGGAATAGAGCATTAAACTCTACTGAAATTACTAGATTGATGAATACTAGTATATTTCCATCAAATGGATTAGTATACAGCGATTCTTTTGGTACTTCAGTCATTAGGAACGATGTAGGAACAGACGTAGGTACATTCTTTTACCCCTGGTATGGCAAATATAGGCATTGGATAGATGGTGGTCACAATCCACCTAATACTTGGGCAAGCAACTATCTACCAAGTCTATATAATAGTCAATATCCAAATATTATAAGCGATAACCTTTACAATAGTAATGATACAAACACAATCAAAAAACAGATTCAGTTAATGAACGATACTGGTATAGAATTTGGTATTGCATCATGGTGGGGTCAAAATACATATGAAGATATGGTATTCAATAAAATAATCAACGATGTTCAACCAACAATGAATGGATATAACAAATTTAGGTGGGCAATTCTCTATGAAGATGAAGGTTTTGAAGATCCAACACTAACAGGAATAATAAATGACCTCAATTACATCAAGAAGAATTTTGCTTCTAGTCCATATTATTTACATGTAAATGGCAAGCCTGTAATATTTGTATATAATGCAGCTCATAGTGGATCTGATCCACTAGATGATCTTGAAAGATGGAAGCAGGCGAAAACACAAATACCGTTTTATGTAGTGTTTAAAGTAGATCCCTTATCTAGAGGAGCTAACCCTAATGACATGGATTCATGGTATCAATATGCACCAGCAAGTAAATACTTTGAACAACAGAAAACATTCTCTGCATTTGTTTCCCCAGGTTTCTGGAAATACCATGAGAATGTGAGACTACCAACAGCAAATCCTATAGAATTTGAAAATGCTGTGAATAACTTGAAACAAGCTCAAGTGACATGGAAGTTAGTAGAAACATGGAATGAATGGGGGGAAGGCACTGGAATAGAACCAGCTCAGCAGATATTTCACGATGATACAAATGGATTCCAACTAGTAACAAATCCAACACAGAGTCAACAATATCTAGATATATTCAAAAGATATTTTAAATAAATGGAAACTAGTAACAACAATCTTCTTTATTTGATTCATTTATCGCAATAATAACGTGAACAGACTACGCAGTGATTTCATAATGGGTTATACTTTTTATGAGTATGCTCTATTGCTCTATATATGCCTCCATCAATTATCATCTACTAAATGGAAAACCATAGGTATCTTTTGAGTCTTCTTTTAGTTTAATATCACCTAATAAAACCATATCAAGTATATTTCTATGGTCTTTTGTAAAGCTTTAATCTTTTATTTTTGGTGACAATTTAAAATTTTTTTTCCAAATTTGGATATATCTACAAATATATATAAATTATAGTAGATAAAAATATAAAATATTTTGAAGAATTTAGTTTTTTTTTCTGTCTGTAGGAATAGAAATGAAATCCAAATATATAATAACACATATAAAAAGATTTGTTAAAATTAATACCTTATGAAAGAATTATTAATTTTTTTTACTAATAGTTTTTATACATTTTTATGTTATATAAACAATAGTAACTTAAATTCCTTTTTCTATATTAATGTAAAAA
Organism: uncultured Nitrososphaerales archaeon; assembly: GCA_963840085.1. Lineage (GTDB taxonomy): Archaea > Thermoproteota > Nitrososphaeria > Nitrososphaerales > Nitrososphaeraceae > TH1177. Next base: position 1,728 of record CAWIYT010000031.1, on the reverse strand, counting down.
AGGAGGTAAAGAAAATAGAAATAAAATATAAAGAAAGCATATTCTTATTCAACTCAATCTTTAAATTTGATAGTCGTATATTAATTATAAATCATAATTGCATGGTTTAGAGTTAATAGTATTGGTAGACTAAGAGTCTATCCCAAATATAGATAGGAATATAGACTACTTGGTTTCTTACTAATATATCTAATAATGCTAAAGAGTAAAAAGTATGTTAGAACAATTACACGTATTCCAGATGAGCTATGGAATGAAATTAAAAATATATTATCAGATGAGAAATTAGATAACACAATAGGTAGACCAATTGTTCCATATAGAAAAATACTTGATGGTATCATGTTTGTCTTGAGAAATGGCTGCCAGTGGAAAATGTTACCTAAAGAGTATGGTTTTGTTTCAACATGTCAAAGAAGATTTCAAGAATGAATGCAGTTAGGTATTTTTGATAAATTATGGTCTAGATTGTTAAAAATATACGATAACAAAAAAGGAATCAACTAGAACTGGCAGTGCCTAGATAGTATCTCTATAAAATCACCTTTAGGAGGAAGAAGACAGGCCATAATCCTACAGATAGAAGCAAATTAGGCAGTAAAAGACATATTCTTACCGATAAGAATGATATTCCTTTATCTATTGTTATAACTTCTGCAAATATACATGATGTCACTGTTGCAATTGATAGACAGTTGAAAGCATTGTAATCAAAAGACTATTATCATCATCATCATCCAAACAAAAGCATGAACAGAAGAAGAAACAAAACCTATGCCTTGACAAGGCATATCATTCCAAAGAATTAGAACAAGAAATTACCAATAGAGAATATGTTCTTTTAATGGGATATATCATTGAGGAAGAAGAAGAAAGAAACGCCCCAAGAAATATCCAGCAAAAAGATGAGTAATAGAGAGAACAAATTCATGGCATAACAGATTCAGGAAATTGTTTACAAGATATGAAAAGAAGGAGGAAAACTATCTTGGTCTTGTACAGTTAGCCAATAGTCTTATTGTTTATAGGAGGATAATTTTGGGATAGGCTCTTATTTTTTTAATCACTTTTAGCCAAATTTATCTTTAAAATTTTGTCCATGTTACCATTACTATATCGATCTCATAATTAGCAACATATCCAACAATCCATTCACTATTCCAATACAAATTTTTTATTTGTACATAATTAAGATTATAATAAAAATCTTTTTTTCTTCTTGTACATAAGATGTGATTATTGAATGAAAAATGGTTTAGAGTTCATCATTATTTATATGAAATGGAAATTACAGAATATACAAATTTCAATTGACTTTGATATTAAAAGTGTGTGATGTATATGAAATCATCTTAAGGTTGTTATGAAATATAGGTCAATTAATAAACATTTGAAATAGCTCAGAGAACAGTTGTGTTTTATAAATTAAAAAAAGGTAAAGTGGTTTTGTTTTGGTTTTTGTATTTCTATCTATTTCATCTATTAAAATCTCCTACTGCAATAAAGCGTGGTTCAGTTCCTACTGGTACGGGAGAGCTATTTGCTGGAGTAAATGTACCCATCACCATGCCCTAAGAGTATGGAAACGGTATTGGCCTCCAAGTTAGCTGTTGCCAAATCCAAGTTTCCGTCATCGTTTAAGTCTCCAACTGAAATAGAGCGCGGTGCACTTCCTATTGGAAAGTTGGTTGGTGGGCCAAATGTACCCTCACCATAGCAATACGTGGC
>CAWIYT010000030.1:0-4902 GCA_963840085.1 uncultured Nitrososphaerales archaeon | reverse complement strand
ATATAACAGGCAAATTAGGAGAAGTAAATATTACTATTAATAAATAAGAAATAATAGTTATTGAACTGATAATAATTCCATATAATATGGATTTTTTTACTACATTGTCATTTAGGTGACTTATCCTGTATATCTTGTATAGGTTAATCATGATATATGTAAATACAAAGATCTCTTTATTTAACAAGATATTTTAATAGTTCAAAAATATCTTTAACAGTTGAATTATAAAATTTAGTAAAAAATGAGAGGGGAGATTATAAGATTGCAAATGTTTTTATTTTATTATTTGCTCATGTGTTTTAATATTGTTTGTTGATCAAAGAATGGACAATTAACAACATGTTTTCCTTCCATGGCTGGAGCAATAGTCAATAATCCTTTTTCTCTTGCATCATTGAGAATCTGCTAGTGTTTGCAGTAACTTTGCTTGTGTTGGATTGTTCCACTCTGCAAAGTTTATTCTCCACATTGGACTGTAGTTTTCATCAGTAGGACCTGCATGCCCTATTCAGGCTGAAATCCCATAGGTCCAGTACCATTTATTCCATTTGTAAATTGAGTCAAGTCTACTGCCACAGAAGTAGTAGTAAGTTTTTCATCAGAAGGAGCAAAGACAACTCCCATCATGTTTGCAGGCATTTCAGGAACTGCATCAGTCACAATATAATATATTGTACTTCCATCAGGACCCCAACCTCTATGAGCAACAAATGTAACAATCATATTTTCTATATCGATTTTTGTTACTTGACCTTCCCCATAGGATGTCTCATCATTAATTTCATCTTCTTTGATCATCATCTCGCCACCATCCCATTTTACTGCTGGTTTATTGACTACAATATTAGTTTTTTCTATTTTTAATTGTCCATTTTTTTCAGCAGTTAAAATTTCATCTACAGATTTTAATTCTTGTGCATTTTCTTGATTAACCCATTCTACTGTATTTAATTGATACAGTGGACTATATCCATTATCGCCAGGTTTAGCGCTTAATATTGGGGATTGAAAACCAAATAGCCCATCTCCTTTAATTCCATTCTTAAAGACATAAGTCTGTACTAAAACATCTGTTTGTGTTTTTGATAAAACAGGAGCAACATTGGCTTTAAATCCTGTAACATTGGTTATCAAATCAGCAGTTTCTTTATCTGATGCATCAGTTGCTATTACATACATCTCTTTTCCATTCACATATCCCTTGATTAAAGGAATATCTATTGGTATATTGGCTGCAGCAAGTTTTAATACTGAATCTGGATCAGATTGAGCGTATGCAACTTGGTTTGTTGCTAATGGACTTGCAATCATTAGCAATGAACCAATAATTGCAAACGCCATTACGTTTGAAAAAATTTTTACATCTCTTTTATTTAGTGTTCGTAAATTTTTCATTGATTGAAAAATAAAATTAATATATAAAAGTAATAGCTTGAATACTTCAAGTAATTATTGAACATGTAAACTTCATTTAATTTATAATGAGTTACTACTTATCAAAAGTTTTCCAAGTGTTGTGATTTTAGTCGAAATTTTATTTCTTTCTCCTTTCTATATCTACCAACCCCAATTCTACAAGTCCTTTTGCATCTTTTGATCCTTGTACATGATAACTTAAAAGTGGTTTACCAAATCCAGAAATCTTTTCAAGTTGGTCTAAACTTTCAACAGAATCCTCCTACACTATCAATAGCCATAAGAATTTTCTTCTTTGCATCTGATATAATCTCATTATAACTAAGTTTCAAAACAGGCATCATTAATGGCATTGTATGAGTATAATCCATTCCAAATGCTTTCACACCGTGTATAAATGCTGTAGAAAGGGCAGCACAACCTAATAATTTGTCTCCACAACTAACATTCATCAATATATCTTCAAATTCTTTACCATGTAATTGTAATATTTCATTTATTCTATCCATTGTATCTCTAATTACATTCTCTTTAGTAACTAAGGTAATTGTTATTGGAAGACCTAATATGCTTTTAATCCTTCTTGAAAATTCTTCGGCTTTGTTTTTATCCTCATGAAAGCAGACCAATATTAGTTTATGAATAGGAAAATTTTTGATACCAAATGCTATTGCATCTTGACCATCGGTACCAAAAGTAGCAATCTGTAAAGTCTTCAATTAATTATTTTAATTTCTCTTGATTTAATTATAAAGTATATCTTTAACTATTCAATTTTTGGTTAAATAGTGAAATTTTATAATAGTTCATTTCATTTTACCATTGAATATTTTTATCTTTTAGTATCAGTATATTAGTTATTCTATATTATTATAATTTTTTAAAACCATTTTTATATAATTGTTAGATTTGATTATTATTGTTATTCTTATTAGAATCTTTTTTATTATTCTTTACATATTCTTTTAATATTTTATTTACTTTTCTTCTTTGTCTAAAATCTTTAATTAATTTCATCATTACAGGACTTAGAGCCATTCCCAAAATCATACCCAAACCCATATCGATTAGCGATACCATGTTAAAATGTAGCCAAGTTAATGTAATAAGTAAATGGTTTTTATTAAAAAAATTTATTTAAAGATTCATAACATTGGAATTGTTGATTATATCTAAAATTGTGTTTATTTTGAAACATGAATTTAAAAGATTTCTCTTAACATTAAAGTGAATTTAATGAATATTATTATTTGCAGTAAAATGGAAATTGTCACAACAACAACATTTAGCAAGAATGCAATTGGGACATTCAAATGGGGATTGGCTAACTTTGAATTTATTGTCGTATATAGCATTTAGTAAAACACATAATGAAATTTAATCTAAAAAACAATACTGTATATTGTTATACAAAAGTTCGATCTTAAGATATAGTTATAATATAAAGGAATGTTATTACTTGCTTCTAGTTTAATATTTCTGAGTCCATTTTAAGAATCAATATCACAACGGAAACCACTGGCCCCATTCTATAAGTGGGTTCATATACTTTGAATTTGATATTATATTTTGTAAAAACAAGAGAGGAGAAAAGAAGGATAAATGCCACTAAAACTATCTACAACAATAGGAAAGATTCAAAATATTCCTAATTCAAAGAATATAGAGATAATAAATGAATTTCTTGAATATATGAGAAATAATGGTTCCTCAGAACATCATCAAAATAATAATTTAAAAGTTGTAATAGCATTTGGCAATTTTATAGGTAAAGATAATTCATTTTTATGATATCAATCAAAAAAGAACAAATTTTAGAATTTCTTAATACTAAAGTTAAAAGTTATGATGAAGATCCTGATAAGAGATGGATAACAACTTGGAATAACTATCTCAATAGACTAAGACTATTTTATAGATGGTTATACAATCATGATAATGATACTGATCATGAAAATTGGCAAACTCCAGAATTTGTCAGGATAAAGAATAAAAAAAGTAAAAGAGTATCACCATATTTAGAAAGTGAAATTTGGGAAAAAGATGAATTATTATCAATTATAAAATATGAACCCTATAAAAGGAACAAGGCAGCTCTTACATTATTTTGGGATCTAAATGGAAGAAATCATGAAATTACCATTCTTAAATTAAAACATATTAGATTTAGAGAAAAATATGCAGAAGGTGAAGTTCCACATGAAGCTAAAACTGGATCAGGACCAATACTATTAACAACAAGTTTTCCTTATGTAAGAGATTGGATAAATGAACATCCTTTTAGAAATACTCCAGATGCATATCTAATATGTAATATAATGACAGGTGCTCCTGTTAAACCAGAAGCAATGTGGACTATGATGAATCAATTAAGAAATAGAATTCTAAAGATGTTAGAAGAAGGATCTATTAAAGATGTAAAAGAAAAAGAGAAACTTGAATATTTGATAAAGACAAAGAAATGGAATCCATATTGTCTACGTCATAGCTCTATAAGTTCAGATAGTGATTTTCTTCCAGAATATGCATTAAAGAAAAAGGTAATACCTAAAGATCTGAAACAGTTTTTACAAGCATTTTTGACATAATTGGATACAAATCCATATATCGGTTATTAAATCTGAATTCAATCTCCTTTAGATATAAATGAAAATATTGTCTAGGTACACCTCGATAAATATACAGCCATGTCTTGGCATAACTCCAGAATCCTTCTATTCAATTAATATGAGTATCTTCTCTTACATATTCCTTGTTACCATGAGAAATCGAGTTATGTTTTCCAATTAAACTCGATGTTGCATAAGCAGTATGATCATCTGTATAATATAGTGATCCTTTTCTTGTGTGCTGTTGTATCAGAGGAATCAATGTTTCATGTTTTCTGTCAGACACTGGAAATGTAATAACAATTCCATTCCTTTTGTAGATACCGAAAACTAGATTTTTGTGCTCAATAGAACCCCATCCACGCTTTCCTTCTTTATGATGACCTCCAAATAATGCCTCATCAATTTCTATTTCTCCAAATAGTTTCAGATTCTGTATTTCCAGTATAAGCGAATCATAGATTGCTTGCCTGAATATTCTAAACTGTACGTTCAATTGTTGCTAAATTAATAGATACATACCATCGTATCTGTGAAGCAGGAATACCAGAACAAATAGATATAACAAATGAGATAATATCAAACGAGATTTTTAAGCCTTGCCAAATAGGTACATGTGAAATCACTAAAAACATACCTACACCGTTTACATGAATATCTCCTCCTTCTTCTCACATGATGATAAATGATTTATGTACCTGTAGTTACATCTAGGACATTTTCTTTTTCCACTCCATCTACCCTGCTGAAAATATAACCTACTTTTCTGACTGTTTGTAGCCAATTCTAATGGATTGATCTCACGCACAAACCACGCATAAGATAACAATCATTATTATGTACTTTTTGTTTCAAATGTTTAGGTATTACCAAA
>CAWIYT010000029.1:0-10584 GCA_963840085.1 uncultured Nitrososphaerales archaeon | reverse complement strand
ATTTCAGAATATAATAATACTCTAACATCTGAATAAATCAATATAATGCAAATGCTTAACTTTACACATAAAATGAAAACTGTATTATATCATCCATCAATTATTAAATCTATTATATATGGAAAAAGATTAGATGAAATACGAGCTTGACCTTGATCAAGTTGACAATTATGAAACCATGAAATTTATATCTTATATGAAACAAAATATTCCTTATTCTATTGATTCATCTAATCCACTTAAATTAAACAGATTATGTTCCTTAGAAGATTGGAACAATGACGAAATAAGACAAACTATTTCTGAATTGCACAAGTCTAATCCTCCTTCTTATATACATAGAAAAGTTTGGGAATTTGCAATGGGAATTATAGCTATGAAAAGATTTAACAAATTAAATATGAATAGCCTAGTTGTAGGTATAGGATCTGGAATTGAACCGATTCCATTCTATTTGGCTAACAAAGTAAAACATGTTTATGCTACTGACTTATATGGTGACTTAGAGAAGTGGAATAGGGAATCGCCTTCCACTTTTCCTAATAATCCAAAAAAATATTCACCATTTTCATACAAAGAAGATGCATTAACAGTATTGAGAATGGATGGAACTAGATTAGAATTTCCTTCCGAGACTTTTGATATAGCATTTTCATTTTCTTCAATAGAACATTTTGGTGGAAGAAATCATGAAGGAGCATTAAAGAGTTTAAAGGAAATGGAAAGAGTATTAAAAAAGGACGGGATTGCAGTAATAGCAACTGAATATATAATTAACGATAAAGACCATCCAGAATTCTTCAATAGAAAGACAATTTATTCAGATCTGATAGATAAATTAGATTCATTAAAACTTGTAGAACCTCTTGATTTGAGAATAACACCAAAGACATTAGATACGGTTATAGATTATTCTAAAGCTGTCTATTTGGATAACGACCTTAATTTCAAAGAAACTCATCCATATATTTTATTACGAGTTAGAAATATTCTATTTACATCAGTCATGCTTGTCTTTCAAAAGAAATAATTTAATAAATTAATTTTCATTTTTTATTTGATTATTAAGTTTTTAATTTCTTTTTTAAAAGCTACATAATTATTTTGTACATTCTAATTTTATTTATAATTTATTCATTAAAATTATCGACAGATAGTGTACTTTTATAAAAGATTCTTTATTTCACAATTGGAAGTAATTAATGACTTTTCAAATATAATATCTTATAACAATTACTCAATAATGTTTTATTTCTTTTAGTTAAAATCCTAATGGAGTACAGGGATAACATTAATTTTAGAAAGTCAAAATATTTCAAAAAGCCAATATATTGTAAATTTATATATATAACTTGTTCACATATTACTAAAATTCTCTTATAATTAATAATAAAAAAGAATTTCATATCTGGAACAAGTTTAGCAGGATGAATAAGTTTAGAATTGATTCTGAGTATTGAATAATAAAATGACTAAAGCTATTAGACATCTATTTTTTCTTTATTTTTAAATAGATGCGAATGAGATTTCATCCAATTTGTTATAAAGAGTTTTAAATTTTTGTTATAGTTTTCCATGGAAAAATTCTGAGCATATTGTCTAAGTTGTAATGCTTTATCTAAATTCCATTCTGAGACTGCTCTATCTATACAATAAAGAGCAGAATCTAGATCATTATAACGAAATCTTTCATCTACTATCTTATCTTCCTTTGCTGCTCCTGAATTATGGCTAACTGATATGAGACCAGCACTCATAGCTTCAATTAGAGCTTTATACCAAAATGTTCTCCTTTGAAACTATGTATTAATATTTTTGATCTTGTGAGAATTTCCATTTTTTGATTTTCTGTTACATTAACATGGAATGTTACATTTTTAGATGCCTTATTCTTTAAACGATTAAAGTAAGAAATATTATCCTCTGTAACACCTCCAATTAATTCAAATTTTAGTTGAGGTCTCTCTTTTGCTATTTGAAGGATTGTATCATATTCTTTTTCTGGTACAAATCTGCCTAACGAACATACAGTCTTTGTATCCTTCTCAATTTTTATTTTGTCTTCAAGTGGAAAAGAGTATTGTGGACATGGAGGATATATAACAGTAGAATCAATATTCCATACTTTTTTTATTGCATTTTTAGTATAATTGCTATTGGTAATTATTGTCGCTTTTTTAATGTAATTTAAATTAATATCATCATTATTATTATACTCAATATTATTAGAAATGAAAAGATACGGTTTTATGTATAATCTTTTCCATATATTAGAAGTATAATCTCTTACGACTCTTGGTAAGTTTAAGTCCTTAGGCGTAGGAAAATGTACATAAACAATTGTTTTTTCTGCCATTGATTTAGGTAATACAGCCAAATTTCCAGTCACTAAAAAGAAATCTGGATTATAGGTTTTTATCAGTTTTTTAAAACAGAAATATGAAGATACTAAACTTTGATAAATACTTAAAAAAGGTAACATTTCATTTCTTCCTATTGCCTTAACAAATCCATCTATAGAATCCTCTACATCTATAGACATCCTCTCCAAGGTCTTTTCTCTTTTTGGAAATGCTGTTGAGCAAAGAAATAATCTAATTCCTAATTCATCTAATGCTTTAATAGAGTGAAGTCCAACATGTTCGCCTCATACGGGAACTTTTTCAGTTCTCTCCGAAGGCTTCCATATTATAATGGACCACACCTACACTTAGATCACTGTATTTAGATAGTGATCTATTATTGGATGTTGTTAGGTTGATTGTATTATTATTTCTCTTCCTATTATCAGGGATAGTGGTAATACTCTCCATTTATTGTATAAATTTTTTTTAATGTATTATTCCTTTCATCTAAATCTATCATTACTTATTTATATGTAAATTTATTTTAAACATTTTATAGAAGATTATTAATTTTAATGATAAAATACTTAAATGAATCCTATAGACAACAAAAATAAAATAAAAATTTACTAATTTTAGTCTATTATTACAAATTTATGTGTTCTATTTTTGATTGTTTCACATTAAAAAATAAAAAATTAGGAGTAAGAATCTTCATAGTAGTAGTGGTAGTAGTAGTAGGAGTAATTATTCTAAAGTATATCTATATAACTCAAAGATATATTTAGCTTTTATTATCTAGAAACTTAATTTGAGATATTCATATTGAATTATAAAGAAATACTTCAAGGAGATAACAATATGATAATAATTCTAAAATAAAATAAAGATCTGTATATTATAATAGAGAATTACTCATAGCAAACTAATACAAATCACTTACAAGAAGAGAAAAATGTTAAAATATTTTAATTAGTAATTAAAAAAATCTTTTTAAATTCATTTATTTTTTTGTCAAACAAAAATTTTCTTATTATTTCTTCACAATGGAAATGGAAATTACAAGAATTTTCTTGAATTGTAATGTGAATTTGTATTTTTAATTTAATCTATTCAAACCATATAACTATTTACTCTTATGCATTTTCCTATATGTGTCTATTATTTGACAAATAAATGATTGAAAAAGCATAATTATTAATGTCATAAATAAAATCTCATATTTATGTGGGGTATAACAATATATCTAATGCGTTTGGTTGATTATTTACAGGGCTGTAAAGATAAGAAAACGTGTAGGATATGTAATTATATCGCTAAAAATGAAATAGAACTTGAAAGACATATAAAAAAGGAACATGAGACATATTAATTAAATTAAATAAACTATGTTTAATTAGTTTATGCGAATGTGAGGTAAAATGGTTATAATAAATCTCATAACAATTTAGGCATACAAATATTACATTTCATTTATACATAATAAGTATATATTATCAAGATCCGTTTAGTATATTTAGATTAGATTATAAATTATAAAGTAAATTGCGTATTTTAGTCGTCTCTAGCGAGTATCCTCCCATGAAAGGAGGCGTAGGAAGATATACCTATAATTTGGTAAATGCACTCAAGAGAAGAAATAACATAGATATTTTTATAGCTATGAGTAATAGAAAGAATAAAACAACAACAACAACAACAGCTACTTCTTTGTCAGATTCAAATTCTCCTGCTTCTCCTTCTTTTAATAATGGAATTTACTATAATATAGTAAATAAAGGAGATAAACAGAATTCTGATCGCTTATTAAATTTAATAGATGAATTGAAACCTGATATAGTTAATATTCAATATGAAAGAGGTATTTATGAGATTGATACAACTATAAGACATATGGCTAGAAGGCTAATATATGGATCAACTCTTGATAAATTCTACAAGTTATGTCCTGTTCCAACAGTATCAACTTTACATACTGTATTACATTATAATGAATATCAAGCATACATTAAAGAATTAGCCTTAAAAAAAGTAGGGAGATTGGCAGCACTTCCCAGACCACTTCGCGCTGCTATAAGAAGATTGGTATTTGAGAAAAGATATAAACTTCTTCTTGAAATTATCAATTTGTCAAAAGAAATTATAAGTCTTGCAAAATCAAATCAAGCTTTGGTTAAACGAGGAACTGTAATTTATCATGGTGCAGAATCTGCCTCATCTTTATCTGCACAAAATAAAGATGAATATAGAAGAGAATTTGGATTACCAACTGATAAAAAACTGTTATTAGCTTTTGGCTACGTAGGTTCATACAAAGGATTTGATATTTTGAGCAGTCTCAAGCTTCCTGATGATTGGTCATTAGTTATTAAACAGAATAAACATGAACGTGGTACAGAGCAACCTGTACATATCAAAAATGCAATTAATTTGCATTTAGGATATTTAGATGATCTGACACTTTCTAAACTTTTTTTCGCATGTGATGCAATAATCTTTCCATATTTTGTTGTTTCTATTTCCGGTGTTTTATTTGATGCACTAGCTCATGGTCTTCCATTTGTAGCTTCTGATTTGAGCTTTTTCCAGGAATTTGCTCAGATGGATCTTGGTATAACTTGTAGAAGAGATGCAAAATCTTTCTCTGACTCATTAATGAATTTAGCTACCAATTATGAAAAATATCACAATAATGTTCTAAACTTTAATCCCAAGCTAAAATGGGATAATATTGCTGATAACTATATTAATTTTTTCTCGAAAATATTGAATTCTTAATATTATTACTTATCTGTAAAACATAAACTTTGGTTGAAATAATCAAGTAACAATTCTTTATGTAAAAATCATATAGAAGAAGCATTTAAGATGAAGTCTTATGTATAAACAAAAATTCGGGATAGGGACACGGTTTGGTAAAAGATTTTTGGAATATAGACAATTTTATTCTGCTTATATTGATCTTTTTATAGCAAAAATATAAAAAATTAAGGTAAGATAAATTCAGATTATTATTGATGTTTGCGAACAATGATATGTCTTTCTCCGCTACTTACAACCTTTTCAAATTCTATTTTAAAATTGTATGAATTAAGAAATTCTTTTATTGGCTCATATAAAGTAGTGTTATCTGCGGAAAGGTTATGAATTTCTATTAAAAGTGAAATATTATTACTTTTAGATAGTATATCTTTGGCACCTTTTAATACATCGAATTCTGCACCTTCTACATCAATTTTTATCCAGTTTACTTGTTCATGTTTTATTCCATTTGACTGTAAAAGATAATCAAGTGTATTGGCTTGGACCTCTACAAATTTTTTTTCATTATGTGCTCCAAATTTTTTTTCATTATGTGCTCTGTCTGTCACTACAGTATTGAATTTTGTGTATGATGATTCTTCTTTTCCTTTAGTTAACAAATATAACTTAATCTTGTTTTCTTTGGAATATGCAGCATAATTCAATGTTATAACATTTGTCACTTTATTAAGTTGAATATTTCGATTCAATATATTAAAATTATCAGGAGCTGCTTCAATTGCAACTACCTTTCCCCTTAATCCAACACTTTTTGATGCTACCAATGTATAAGGACCAATATGTGCCCCAACATCTATAACAATATCTCCTTCTTTAGGAGTAAACATATGTTCTATAATATCATTTTCATGAAATGTCATAATATGAAAGTCATCATTATTGTTCCTAGAATAGAATTCGTAATTATATTTTGGCATTTTAAATTTGCGTAATTCAAAATCTTTCTTTTTATTTATTCCTATAGAGTTATAAATTCTATTCCACAAACTCCCAAAAGATAAATCTCGTTCTTCAAATAGTCTATTTCTCCTTTTTTTACCTAAAATTAAAAGTACTAATCTTAAACTTAAATAAAAGATTTTTAGTGAAAATATCAAAATTTTATCAGATAACGCAATTCCTTCCGAGTTCTTTAACCATGAAATGTACTTTCGTCCCGACGAAATATAAGTCTGCATTATCGAAATAATTAAAATACAATAGTATTTGAATTTTGTTAAAAATAGATATATAACATTTTGATGTTATAGTTTATAATATAATCTTTCACTTTTTTATATACTTTTTTTTATTGTAATCAATACATGAACAAATTATTATTCTTAATTTATTATCCTAAGAGAAATTTCCTTATTTTAAAATAAAAAATTTCAGTTAGAAGATTCTATTTTTGAGTAATACCGATAGCGGTACTAGAATAAGAGTCTATTGTTATAGAGATACTATTATCCCTGTATATAGCTATTATTACTAGCAACTTATTTTATAATTGTTGTTTACGTACAATTATGTGTATTTCTCCATTAATATGGATTTTCTCGAATTCTATTTTAAAATTATAAGTTTTTAGAAATTCCATAATATCTTTATAAAGATTTTTATTTTCTTCCAAATAAAGAACCTCATGAACCTCTATTAATATTGCTAACTCTTTACTTGTAGATAAGATTTCTTTGGCACCTTTTAAGACTTCATATTCTGCTCCTTCCACATCTATCTTTATCCATTTTACATCTTCTGCTTTTATTCCTTCAGAGTGTATTATGTTATCTAAAGTATTTGCATCTACATTTACAAATCTTCCATCTTTTGACCTATTAAGTGGTATATTATCTCTTCCTAGCATGACAGTACTATGAGGACTATAAATTGTATCTATTGATTCCCTAGGTAAAAATAGTTTTAATTTAGTTTTTTCTGAATGTACAGCATAATTTAGGATTATAGTATTAGTAACTTTATTTAATTCTAAATTTTTATTTAGTTTTTCAAATACGATAGGATGAGCTTCTATTGCAATAACTTTGCCTTCTTTACCTACTTTATTAGAACTTATAAGTGCATAACGTCCTAAATGTGCTCCTACATCAATAACAATATCTGCTTGTTTTGGTTGAAAATGTTCTATTATATCTTCCTCTCTTATGGTCATAAAAAGATAATCAAGCACGGTAGGAGGACAATAGACTTTGTAATTGTATTTAGGAACACTAATTTTAACAAGAGATGGTTTACCTAGCCTAATTACTCTAATAATTTTGTAAAGAAACATAAAAAAATAAAATGAAAAACTAATATTAAGACTAAGACGAGAACATAGTTTATGGTAAAATTGTAATTTTTCTCTTTTTGTTTTTCCCAAAATGGTTCTAAGAAAAATTCTTAAAATTATATAAAAAACTCTTGATAAGAAGCTTAATGCTTTATCTAACAAACGTATAGAAGGTATAGCATAAGCAAAAGGTTCAGCTAATAACCAGGATGATAAGGACATCTTTTTATTGCTTTTTCTTTCTGTAAGCATATATTAATTTCAATTATATACAAATTTAATTAATTTGTTGAATAAACATAAAGAAGAATAAAACATTAAAATTTCATAGTTTATAATACTCAATGAAAACCATAATGAATTTTATAATAAGTATATATAATTAGAATATTATGAATAAATAATATATATAACGGTGATAAAAGTCGTTCGAGTCTTGTAAGTTATATATTATAATAATACTTTATAATTTTAATAATTTGATTCTAATCCTAGAAACAATATTTTAACCTCTTTTTTCTATTTATCTCTTTTATCGGTTCTCAATTCCTAAAAACCAATATCTGATATTTAGCAAATAACTTCTCAATAAAGTTAAATTAAATCGATATCTAGAATACTTATACTCTATATTGCAATACTAGCCTTGTAAAAGTAGTTTTAAAATATTTTTTTATACGTAGTACCTATTTGTAAAATTTTCCACGAATAACGAAATGTAGATGATAACAGGGGAAATTAATTGGTAACATGTTACCACTTAAATAGTTCTTTTTTAATTGTTACTTATTGGAATTTACCCATCCTTTAAATCAATAGGAAAAACAAGAATTAATAATAAAGTTAAGGAAAGAGGGAAAGTCATATAGAGAAATAGCTCATATCGCTGGAGTGTCTTTGCGAGATATAAAACCAACATTAAGAAAATATGAACGAAAGTTACAAACTAAAAAAGGAGAAGACATTAATCCAAAAATAAAAAAACTATCTAAAAAAAGATGTAATGCCTATGATTTATTTCGAAATAGAAAAAATCCGCTAGAAGTGGCTATTGATTTAGAGTTAGATTATGAACAAGTTTTTTACCAACGTTTTACCAACAACTGAATTAAATACCTGATGAATCAACAGAACAAAAAATTTTAATTAATTAGAATATATTGATAATATTTACAATCTTTAATGCATTTGGAATATTAGAATTTAATAAAAGAGAATTCATTGTGTATATCAAAGGAGTATCAAAACAAGTACTATATATTAAATTAGGTAGAGAATTATCAGAAGTTTTCAAGAGTTATAACTATGGATTTATAGTTTTTTATGCAAGTTAAATTGTTTATTAATCATACAAAGAGATTGTGAAATGCTGTAGTCTAAACTGATACGATAGAATAGAATTTTAGTTAAAAGGATAAGAAAAATCATCATTGACTATTGTAAAATAGAATGATATACAAGTTATATGAAATAAAGAATATGTATATAAAAAAAATGGGACCTAGATGGTTTGGTAAAAGATTCTGGGAGGGAAGACAATTTTATTCTGCTTATATTGCTCTTTTTGTAGCAATAACTAATTGGATTACTATACAATATAGACTTGTATTAGAAAATGCACCAACGCTTGGTGGTATATTTTCAAATTTGTGGGTATTTTTAATCGTTGCAGTATTTATTTTTTCTGTTATAAGTGTACTAGGTGGACATTATATTCATAGAAAAAGACAATTTAGAATAGAACAAGAATTAGCTACGGAAGAAAATCCCTATTTATATAGGGCGATGCCTGGAAAGGAACAAGATTTATATGCTCCAATAATGAAATTGCAATTGGAAACTCTCGAAGACCTATTACGACAGAATAATGCATTGACAGATGAAAAAAAAGACAATTCCAAAATTTTAAAGAAGAGCTTGAAAAACTAGGTCGGGGAATGCCCATTGGTAGTTTTCCATTAAAAAACAAAAAAAGTTAGGAGTAAGAATCTTCATTGTAGTATTAGTTATTATCTCAGAGTATTCAATATAATTCAAAGATTTATCCTATTGATTTTTTATCTTCCCTATGTTTGCCTAGCAAGTGAATTAAATTTAAGAGTTTTCAAGAATTAAGCTATCTATAATATAAAAATAGGATATAATTTTTCTATTACTATCTATCTAAATTTTGTTCTTGCTAATATTTCAACAATCTTTATGAAATAAAATTACAATTTTAATTAAATGTTAAAAATTAAATTATTCCCAGTAATTATAATCAAAATAACTATGGATGGAATAGATTTACTATTAAAATATAGTAGTGGATTGACTTTAAAAGATAAGCTTTCATTTTTTATCTTAAAGATATCTTATTTAGGTTTAAGGCTTACGACGTCGTCTTGCTTTAGGAGCAGAAAGAAAGAAAAAACATATCTTTCTAAAATCGATTTTCTGATTTGATGGCAAAATTTGTAGGTCAAGGCAATATGATAGTCGAGGTGCCTAAATATGGTTATAAATCCTATTGTCGTACTTGGAGTAATTTTAATGATTTGATTATTATGACAATACATGAAGATGATTTGCTTCAACTCTTTCGTCCTACCAAAGGAGATATTGTAGTAGATGTGGGTGCTTATTTAGGTCGTTATACATTGACAAGCTCAAATCTAGTTGGTGAGAATGGGAAAGTTGTTGCTATAGAAGGAGACCCTTCTCATTATGAAATGTTAAATAAAAATCTCAAACTAAATAAAGTATCTAATGTTACGGCTATAAATTGCATGGTGGGTTCAAAAGACATGCATCTCATAGTGGGTTCAGAAGATAATTATCTCAGTTGTGGGTTCTAAAGATATGCATACCAATTATCAAGATGATTCATACAAAGAATTTGATGAAACTGGAAGAGCTCAAATTGGCAATACTATAGTTCATTTGAATACATTAGATAATCTTCTAATAAAACAACATGGAATTAGTGAAGTTAATTGGATGAAGATAGATGTTGAAGGAGCAGAACTGGAAGTGTTAAAGGGTGCACATAATATATTGTCCAATAGTAAGAGAATAAAACTTCTGATAGAAATTCATGGTGCAAATAAGCTTTATAAACCGATAGTTGAAATACTTAATTCACATAATTTTAAAATTATTTTT
>CAWIYT010000028.1:0-3331 GCA_963840085.1 uncultured Nitrososphaerales archaeon | reverse complement strand
TGTCCCTGTCTTCGTTCCTGCTCATGTGGGTGGCTACGGCGATTCTCCTTAATCAATTTAGATTTAGGATGGGCAGATTAAAGTATTACCTAGTAATTTGCATACCTCTAATCTACTACATATTCCCTTTCCAGAGTTATTTCGGAGATGTATTGTTTCCATTATTGGTTTCGTCCCCAGTCATCTCCAGTATCGTGTACGTCTTGATTTTCAGTGCTATACGGCAGGTCGGTGCAGTATTTTTTGGTTTGACTTTTTGGTTTGCCTCTAGCCTTGTTTATGATGACAGAGTTCGAAGATCTTCTTGTATCCTCTATAGGGATAACGATTCTATTTAGTTCTATTACATTGACACTACTAAAGTATGCAGTTTATCCACCTTATGGCCTAATAACGGAGGCATTTATTCCATTAGGTGCGTATATGCTTCTTGTTGGAATCTTCATCTCTGCCATTCAAATCTCTCGAGATGCAGTGGTACGAAGGGAATTATACATGAGGACGGTGAGCCAGTTGGATCTTTTAAGGAATATTGGAACTTCAGAAATGGAAAAGGAATTTGAAGGTCGAGTAAAACACCTGGAGAAGATTCATAGAATCTAAGAAGTCCCTGAACGGTCATATATAGCAGAACAGATAGAAATAGAAAATGTAAAAAAGATTTTACATGATGTGTTGGAAGAGGTTTACTCTAAGAATAGGAATGTCAATGGACGGGCATCAAAATAAGTAAACCCTTACTTATTGTTTCTACTTATCCGATCTAGGTGGTGCATATAATTCAGTTCTCGTATATATTGTCGATAAACTTGGATTATATAAGGCTATGAAAGATGCAGGAAGACCAATTTAGAGTTTAGAAAATTATCGATGGTGACGCTATGGAGTTTATCAATATTTTAAGTTTCCATCAATCTAACTACATGGCAACATAATTTCTCTTAAATAGGTATTGGAATCTTGCTTGAATGGCCTATCTAATTAAGAATGCAAATGTAATACGTATCAAACGATAGTTAGCTAAAAATGATATCGGCGATATTTGGTTAGTCAGCATATTATATATTTAGCATTTATAAATACTAAGATATCTCTGGGTTGACCGGTATTCTTTGATATTACTCCTATAAGCATGAAAAGAAAAATCAGTTTTAATGCCACTATTATATCATTGAAAGAATAATTAAATTCATTATTAACATTATGTGCAGAACGGTTGGTTTTAATCGTACCATAATAGAATTGAATCACGGTTATGGCTCTATTAAATTTATTTAAAAATAAGTTTCCAAAAATAAAAGCTAAATATTATGTAATAGAACCCCACTACATTGAAGGCACTCCTCCAGACTGGCCCGTAAGTTTCTCGGGTTCATCTACTTGTATTAATGTAAAATAAAAAGTATCATAAACCATTACTCCAATAGGTGAATCTTTAGGAATCTATGAATACTCTTTTATTTGTCTGTTCGAGTGTCCTTATAAATTTACTTGCAGATACAAAACCTTTGTATATCCAAGGATTTGAATTATTTTTTAAATCATAATAAATTTCTAATCTATTTTTAGGTGGAATCCCATTAATATCCATTTTTCTACAAATTTTATCCATAGATAAGCAACCATACCAAAAGAATAAAGATCTAGTAAGTATTTCTTCAGAAGTTCCAAAATCTAATTGCAATTTGATAATTTCATTTACTATTCCTTTAAATTCATCTAATATTTGTTCTTCAATCTTAACTCCTATGGCATTTTTTTTTCTTTAACGTTATTATTACGATAAATGGGTCTGATTGCAAAAGGTCTTAACAAATTTTTGTTCTACAATTTCAACAATCTCTACAACTTTATCTTTAGATATGTGTTTTTTATTAAATTGTAAATTAAAAAAATCTTTTATAGTTTTAGCAATATGAACAATATCAATATGGTTTGGATCCGCATCCATATCTAACTTTGGTAGAGATTTTAGTGCTAGTTTCAAAATGCAACTTCAATTGTCATGGTTAATATATGTTATACTTTAGTTTATGTTCTATAAATCTCTACAAAAATGGCATAAAAATTTCCCCTAAAAAAAATATTATTTTGTATTTGATTTAAAATGCATTTTAAATTTTAGATTTTTTATTCATAATTAATTTTAGTTTTTTCTTGTAAAAGAAAATTATGCTTGTTACTACTATGACGAATGTAACTATACTATAAATAATAATTGAATTTGCATCGCTAATTTTATTTACAGTACCCGAAGTATCCAAGTCAAAAGTAGCAATAAGGGGATTGTTTTCGTATTTTTTATCTCCAGCTATTTTTGTTAATAACGATATTGAATATTTTCCATCATCTCTAAAAACATATGGATAACTCATATCAGCAAATAAATAAAATCTGTAAGGGACCTGATGAACTATCTTACTAGTATTCTTGTCTATTATTATTAAAGATACATACGTATTACTTACATCATTTCCATTTTGCTGAACATTTAAATTTAAAAGTGTATTATCATCATTTACCTTTGGGTTTTTAGGATACGGTAGAAATCCTATTTGGTAATCGTCTTTTTCTACAAACATGGCATTTGGTGTACCTGGAAAAATATGAGCATATACTAAATTGTTAGAATTATTGTATAAAGAATATCCATAATAAAATATCATCATCAATATAATTGGAGTAAATAGTAACAATAAGAATTTTTTAATCAACAGATTCTAATTTTATTTTGAGGATATAAAAATATCATAATATAATTTATTTCGACATTAACTTAATATATCTTCACTTCAGAAATAACTTGAAACACTGAGTTTAATTAATCACAAATTATTCGTTTTTAATCTTTCCTTTAAATACTATTATTTTTACTGCTGATAATTGCAATGACTAAAATCAATGCATTAGTTGGATTAATATGTGGGAATAGTTTTACATAAAAGATTACCTAATAATTATTATAATTTTATACTAGAGTAATTAAAAATAATTTTATTATACAATGTTAATAACAGGTACATAGTAGTTAAAATTTATGAATAACATAAGATTATCATTTATATCCTTAGTTTGATAATTTTTCGTTTTATTTCAATAAATGGTGTATATAATACTGTTTATGCACAAATATTTGAATTCAATGAAGAGGATTATTACTCCTCTTCAGATAATGACCCAACCAATCTCAAGAAAAATCAACAAATTTTGAAGATATAGATAAAGAGAATTGTATAACTAATCAAGAAGCCTCTATTCTACAAACGTCTACTGATTCTGATAGTTATTTAAATAATTTTCATTTTTTCAAAAAATTCGATAGAGAAGGCAA